>PFKD01000283.1 GCA_002784125.1 Flexibacter sp. CG_4_10_14_3_um_filter_32_15 | reverse complement strand
ATTTTTCGTGCGTTTACCCTAACTATCTATCAACTATTTCCTAATTATTTTTTCCTAATCTAGTCTTAAAAATGAATAATTTGTAAGAAATAAAGTACTCCAAAAGCACCTCCCAAAAGAATAATACCAACAGTAAAGCCAATAAAAAAAGTTGAAACTGAAAAAGGAGGTTTGTTTTGAGCTTCTAACTCTTCAATAACTCGTTGTCTTTCAGTAATTTGTTCTTCTAAAAGTTGTGCTTGTTCTAGGCGTTGTCGGCTGTCTTCTTCTCGGTCGCTAATCTCTGTACGCAAAGCTTCGATGGTTTGCTGCGTACTTTCTGTCATAGTTTTGAGTTGAGTGAGATATTCTTCTCCCCAAAGACCATTTCTCCAACGTCTATATGCTAGTTTTTCAGATTTATCAGATGTAAAAACTACCTTCAAAAAAGCAATCAAAAGAGCAATAAAAAGAAAACTCAAAATGCCAACAAAGATAGCAAGCTGCTGGTCTGCCATTAATCGCTCCCAAAATAAATTCAAATTCTCCATAGAATCAGTTACCAATTACCAGTAATTAGTTATCAGTAAAATTCAATTACCAATAAAACAACAAATACTGAATGTAAAAAATAGTTGTGTTAAAATTTTCTCATTTCTCATTTCCCATTTCCCATTTCCCATTTCCCATTTCCCATTTCCCATTTCCCATTTCCCATTTCCCATTTCCCATTTCCCATTTCCTAAAACTACACAAAAAAAGGAAAAAGCCACACTACCAAAACAATCACAATCGCACCAAAACAACCAAAATAAGAAACATATTTTAAACCATCATCAAAATTTTCACTCTTAAAGCCACTCAAATTAAAGCCACTCAAACTGAGCATTATAGCCAACAGACCACAAATAGAAAATAATAAGAGTACGGTAGTATGGTGAAGTGTATCTGCAAATTTTGTCATTGTACCAGCTACTTGTTTGATTTGATAGAGCATATAAAACATCGATGCTACCAAAAAAGCACTAATATAGGGAGAGAATTTTTTCATTGGAATAATTTTGCTCAATTTATTTTTATATAAAATTACTCAAAGATAGGATTTTCTATCCATTTTATTGCGTTTTGTTCGTCTTCAAAAAATTGAGTTTTTACATTAATTCCCATTTTGGGCAAAGAACCCGAAATAATATCAATCGTTACGGCTTCAAATTTATTTTGAGGTTTGATAACGGCTGCCGTCAAATCTTTATTTACTTTTTTATAAAAATTAGGCGAAAAGTGAGCTGCAAACCAAGCTCTTCCCATTAGTGGTGTAGAAACAAGATTGCCAAGTGAGAGAACCAATTTATTAAAATGATATTTTGTTCCTGCCATTTCTAAAAGCTGTGTGTAGGCTTCTTTGTATTCTTCTATTCTCAAATGATTTTGACTATAGACATAATAATATTCAAATTCTGGAACTGCAAAAATTCCTATTGTTTTGCTTTTATCTTCATAGATTTTTTTTTGGCTAGTTGTTATAGCTTGTACCATTGTATTTATTTTTTTAATTGAAGTTTGTGTGATTTTTTAGCTTCTTCAATTTACAAAAAATAATTTACCAAGCCGAAGTTTTGAGTTTGTTTTAATCAAAATTAGTAAACTAACTCATAAAACAGAACAATAAAGACAAATCAATTTTAGAAGTCCAAAAGAGTTATGTAATTTTGTAGATTAATAGAAAAAGTAAAAACCAAGGTTTGGTTTTAGGTAAAAAATAGGAAACAAGCTTTCCTTAATAAAATAAATTATGTCAAATATTGTAGTCATCGTAGGACGACCAAATGTCGGTAAATCTACTCTTTTTAATCGTTTAGTTGAAGCACGTAAAGCCATCATGCATGATGAAAGTGGCGTTACCAGAGATAGGCATTACGGACAAAGTGAATGGAACGGTAAATTTTTTACGGTCATCGATACAGGTGGTTATGTTGTCGGTTCGGAAGATGTTTTTGAAAAAGCTATCAGAGAGCAAGTAGAAATTGCAATGGAAGAAGCTAGTGTAATTTTGTTTATGGTCGATACGCACGTCGGAATTAGTCCTCTTGATGAAGAATTTGTAAAAGTATTACGCCGTTCTAAAAAACCTCTTTACTTAGTAGCGAATAAAGTAGAAAGTTTTGAACACCGAACAAGTGCAACAGAGTTTTATAACTTAGGAATAGGTGAAATTTATTGTGTTTCTTCTCAAACAGGAACAGGAACAGGCGATTTATTAGACGAAGTAGTCAAAAACTTTGAAGAAATAGGAGATGAAGACCCAAATGCAGGATTACCAAAAATAGCTATTTTAGGTCGTCCCAATGTTGGTAAATCTTCATTTTTGAATATCCTTTTAGGAGAAGAAAGAACCATCGTTTCAGATGTTTCGGGAACTACTAGAGATTCTATTGATACGCACTACAAAGCCTACGGAAAAGAATTTATCTTGACCGATACAGCAGGAATGCGAAGAAAAGCAAAAGTAAAAGAGAATATTGAATTTTATTCGGTAATGCGTTCTTTGAAAGCGTTAGATGAATGTGATGTGTGTATTATTATGATTGATGCTACCCAAAAACTAGAATCTCAAGATTTGACTTTAATTCGCTTGGCAGTTGAAAGACATAAAGGAGTTGTTTTGATTGCTAACAAATGGGATTTGGTAGAAAAAGACTCCAAAACGGCACACGAATATACGCTAGATATGCAGCAAAGATTGGGTTCTGCAAACTGGATTCCAATTATTTTTACTTCCATGATTACCAAACAGCGTGTTTTTCAAAGTATAGAAAAAGCGATTGAAGTCTATGAAGAAAGAAGTAAAAAAGTGTCGACTTCAAAACTCAATAATACATTAATTCCTGATATTAAAAGAACACCACCACCTGTTCATCGTGGAAAAAATATCAATATCAAATATGTTACACAGCTTCAAGGAAGTGCACCTTTGTTTGCTTTCTTTACTAATTATCCTCAACACGTACACGAGTCGTACAAGCGATTTTTAGAAAATAAAATTCGTGAACATTTTGGTTTTGAAGGTGTGCCAATTCGTATTATTTTTAAAGAGAAATAAAAAGCTATATTTTGGCAAGTACTTGATCTTTTACATTCTCACAGAATTGAAGGCAATAATCTACCTTTTGTACTATATCTTGTATAGAAGGTAGTGTTGTTATTTTCTCTTGAGCATCTATTCTATGAACGATACTACCCCTATATTCTTTTATCAAAGTAAATGCTGATTCTATATCTGGATTGTCTATAAGACTAATAGCTACAGGTCTTAAAATTTTCAACAATGCCTCATAGGTAATACCTCCGTGATTATTTTCAATATAGTTTAGATAAGAAGCACAACTAAATCCAATAAGTTTGTCCAATACCTCTCTGTTTTGTATTATGTTTTGGGTTGTTTTATGTTTTAACTTTCCAAATGGAATCAATTCATTACCATTTTCATCTATATTATTTTTTCTCCCTTGCTCTAAATGATAGATACAGAAATAGGTTAATGAAAGAAGAGTATCATTAATCTCATTATTTTGCCGCCATTTCTCTTTTGCTATCTTAAGAGATACCTTTGCCATTTTCTTTATAAAATCTTCTATTGCACCAAAACACAAAGCTGTGTAAGCCTCTAAGTCCATGCGATAATGTTCCTCTTCTGAATTTAAGTAAGGAGTAATATACTTTTGTCGTAGTTCTGTTTCTCTGTTTACAAAACTCAAATATATGATTTCTATTTCTTCGTTACTATTCATTCTCTCCAAGGTCAAAAGGTAGTGGCAAATCAGTTTCAGTAAGATTATATGTTTTCATCATTAGTTTTTGAAAAATGATAAACCTGTTTCTATAGCTTCCTATACCATTAGTTCCTAGTGTTATAGATTTATAAAATTTTTTATTATCACAGGCAAGCACTAAGTTTTTTTCAAACTCTTTAAAACAGGATAAGGCTTTATCCTTATCTAAAAAGGAAAAATAGTATGCTTCTAATTCAAAAAGAGCTTTATTAAAAATTCTTTTATTGTTTGGAATAGTACCGACTAAACTATATATAGCTTCCTCTCCAAATAATGTAGTCGCAGATTCCCCCATTAATTTTCCATATCCTAAAGCAATATTCTCTATGGCTTTATTGAAATCAGCATATACATCTTTAATTTCTTTTTCTTGAAAAATCCAATTTTCATTCATTTTCTCTAAACAAAGATCTAGAAATTGAGATAAACTACTTTTGTAATCATTTCCAAATAATTTATTAGATATATTTTTCAAAATAATTTCTATATCATTAAATCTTGAATTAGGTGCTTCAATCCTTAGAACTTTATGTACTGGCTGCTCTGTGTCTGTAATCTCCTTTAAAAATAACGTGCAGTCTCCACGATAAAAAACCTGACGAAGTTCCTGCATATTTAAAGGAACAGATGTATTTAAGCGTATGAATATATCATAAAACACATCATAGCTAGGTAAATTTCTAACAATGTAACAAGGTGCTGTTGCATTCTCAAAACGTCTCAGAAGTGAGGCATCAATATGTTTCTCTTCTAAATCTGAATATTTCAATCCATTCAGTTCATTTAATATTTTCAAATCTTTGAGTTTTGCCGTATTCCAGAATTTGAATGACTTAGGGTTGATAAATCCTGCAATTGTACTCAATCTTTGTTTACCATCTAAAACAATCAGTTCTCCAGAATCTTTAGGGTATTCAGCTAATACAATAGGTGCTATTGGATAATTAAGGATATAAGACTCTACTAGCCGACTTCTTAAATCATCACTCCAAGCACTTCGACGTTGGAAATCGGGATTTAAATTTATGTTTCCTTTTGCTATTTGGCTATATACTGTTTCTACTGTCCAATCTTTTTTTTCTATAAAAACTCCTGAAAGAGAAGACCTTTCTATTTTTCCTAATAGATTATTTTCGTTTGGAGTATGATGTAAATTTGTTGTAACATTCATTGTATTGCTATTTGGGATTTAGTATTTCTCTAGGGTAAACGCACGAAAAAAAAATGTACTCGTTTAAAGCAAATCAAGCTAGTTTTTAACTTTGCAAATTGAATTTACTCTGA
>PFKD01000252.1:1461-21396 GCA_002784125.1 Flexibacter sp. CG_4_10_14_3_um_filter_32_15 | reverse complement strand
TATCCATTTTAAATTAGCTTCGCTGCTTTGGCAGGTGTCCATTTACTTATCTGTTTCGGATTTAACACAAACTAAAATACAAATTCTTGGACTATTAAACATGAAATCTGAAATTTATCTCGGTATGAATAAATTATCTTTTTCTGATTATGATTTCAGCGAAACGTGAATAGATTAGAAATTTATTGAAAATTTGAAACGCATTTACTAAAAATAAAGTGAATGCGTTTTTTTTAACCAGATTAAATCAATCCAGAAACCACCCCATTCAAAACAACAAAACGCTTTTTAGGATTTTCAATATTCTCAAAAACTAGACTTGGATTGCTTTCAAGTTCTATTTTTTTGCTTTGCATAACTATTTTATAATCTTCAAAATTATGTTCTTCGTGTCCGTAAAACGTCGATAAATCTCCCATATCTACTATTTTACTCTCAAAAATATACTTGTTTTCAGTTTTATCAAATTTAGAATATCTTTCAAAAGCTATATCGGCTCTAAACTTTACAAACTGTGGAAATTCAATTTCTACATTTCTAAGAATCACATCATAAAATTGTGTTCCATTTAAAGGCAAATCTTCATAGGCTTTTATTGATTTATTTTTATGCAAATCATTTGCAACACTTAAAAGTCCATTCAAAATAGCTACATAATTGTATTTTCTGACTTCCTGTTTTTCCCAATCGTTTGGATAGTGTCCTGATTCTATCAAAATTGTTCCGTAACCGAGTTTTTGAAAATTATCCCCAAAAGCACGAGGTTCGAATTCGTCATCATATTTTGCCATTTTACCTCCTAACTCTTCCTCCAATCCTTCTACCATCAAAGAAATTACTTGCATCGCTTCCAAACGGTGCATTCCTTCTTTTTTGATTGTTGTTTCCTTGTCAAAAGCAGGGGCAAGAAAAGCGAGTGTAGTCGGAACTGGATTTTTTCCTACTGAATATTTTGAGCGTTGGTCGTGCAAATTAAAGCTAAAATGAGGTTGTATGTTGGCAGCCAAATCAATTAATAGATTTGCTTCTGGAGTTTGACGTTGTAGAAAATCTCTGTTCATATCAATTCCTTGAGCTGTTCTGCGTGTAAAAAGTGCTGTGCCGTCAGGGTTCAAAACAGGCACAAAATGCAGCGTAAAGTAATTTTTTATTGTTTCGACAAGTTTTGTATCTTCTTCTGTTTTTGGATTTTCTAAAAAATGAAAAATATCCAAAAGTGCCATCGTTGCTGTCGGTTCATTTCCGTGCATTTGCGACCAAAGCAAAACAGGCGTTTTTCCATTTCCAAAAGTAAGATGATAAATAGGTCGTTTTTGTGCTGACTCTCCTAATTTAGTTTTGGTAAAGTTAGAATTTTGTTTTTTGATAGTATCCTCTAAAACTTCATTAAATTCTTCAGGCTGAAAATGTCTATAAACAAGTAATCTTTCTTTATAGAGGGAATAATTTTCTAAAAGTTGTGATGTAAAATTCATTTTTATTTATTTTTGATTTAATACAGGAATGCTGTAAGGTAATTCTTCTAAAAATTTACTCCAATGTGGGATTTCCTTTTCATGAAAAACAGTATAGTATCTTACTTTTTTGTCTTCGTGAGTCAAAAACTCTAAGGATAAAATAAACTGATTGTGTTTTGCACACTCTTTAAAAGGCATATAAATAAGAGAATATTTTAATTGATTGATTTGATTAAAACCTATTTTTATTTCTTTATTTTCTTTCTTATAATTTATAGATTGATTTTTCAAATCAATAACTAGATATGTGGTTTCAGAAACAGCAGAAGTTATTTTAAATGTTTTTTTCTTGTAATGGTTTTGCACAAAAAAAGAAATCACCCACACAATAAGAGAAGTAACAATCATTCCTCCAAGAACCAAAAGAAGACTACGAAGTAAAATTATAGAAACAATAAATAGGATTAATGCCAAAGCAGTTCCTACAATTAACGATAATGTAAGTTTCCAATATTCTTTATCAGCCTCTTCTTTGCTCCAAGGATAATAACTTCCCTTTCTGAACAAAAAAGGCAAATATTCTAACGGCTTTGCAACTAACTATAAAGATTTAGCAATAGGAATTTCGGAAAGTGTTTCGTCTTGATTACAATGTTCATTTCCCAAATACTCCCAACTTTCTATAAAAAAAGCAGATTTACACGCAGCACAAATCACAATCGTATGACCTTCCTCTATTTTTTCTCCTGTAATGGGGTCAATACGTTCTTGGTTTAAAAAATCTGAATGAGTAGTTGTGTTTAAACGATGTTCGTTTATCATTTATAGACCGTTATTTTTGATGTCATAGGTAAATGGCATACGTTGTATTATTTTTTTATAGACTTTTCTACATTTTTAATAAATTCAATAGAAACTTCTAAATATTTAGAAATAGTGGAATAATCAAGTCCAGCCTCTAACATGTTCTTTACACCTAGAGTAGCTTTACTTTCAAGTCCTTTCTCAAGTCCTTCATCTCTTCCTTGCTTATAGCGAATATCGTTTTTGATGTCGTAGGTAAATGGCATACGTTGTAATTGGTTTACGATTTGTAATTGTAATTTTCTTAAAGTAGATAAAATCTCTAACTGTTTAACGACTTTTTCACGCTCTAGGTTCGGTTTTGTAGTGGCTTCTATTCGGTTAAAGATAGTTTCGATAATTTTTTCAGATTTTTCGTTTTCAAAATCTGCTAAAATAGTCAAAATTACTTCCTCTGGCTTATCTGAATTAATAAATTTTTTGTAGCTAATATCTTTGAGAGAATACAAATTATACGAAAATGACAAATTGAGCAAATCTAGTTTTGTTGTCATGGTACATTTTTTATCACCAATGTAAAAAACTACTTGCAAGACATTAATTTTATATTTTCGATGCAAAAGTGCATAATATTCGTGCATTCTATATTTCATCTCTTTGTCATTCGCAACTTGAAATTCAATATGTAAAATATAATCCTTTTTAGAATCTTTGTGTACTACCTTTTTCAAAAAATCTGGTTTTCGTTCTAAAGTACGCTGTAAATCGTCTCCAATTTCTTCTAATTTTTCTGGATGAATATCAAGCAATTTTTCAGCTAAAGGAAGAATTATTTCCTCAATATTTTCTTTTATAATTTTATCGTAATCATGGGACATGAATAAATTTAGAAGTTATAAATGAAATACAATTAAAAAAAATAATATAAATTTAGAAATAAAATTATAAATTCTACCTTCTAAAATCTAAATTGGTTTATCCCACCATTACGTGAGCATTCGGATAACGATACGAATTTGTAACAACAGCATTACTAAGCGCAAGAGCAAGTGTAAGCGTTCCGACACGTCCCAAATACATAGACATAATAATAATTACTTTTCCCCAGAAAGAAAGCTCAGAAGTTAGGTTCATACTAATTCCGACGGTTGCAAAGGCTGAAACTTGTTCGAAAATAATTTTTAGAATAAATTTTGTGTCGTTTGGCGAGGAGGGTTCTTGCACTAAAAGCAAAAGAAAAATAGCCAAAATATTATAAGCAATCGCAAAAATAAAGATGGCAAATGCTTTTCGGATAAGCTCGTCTGGAATAGTTCGCTTTGCAATTACGATGCGTTCCTGCCTTCTAATACTAGCCACAGCAGCTACAAAAACCAGTACAAAAGTAGTGATTTTGATACCACCAGCCGTCGAACCCGAAGAAGCACCAATAAACATCAAAACCAAACACATCATAATCGTTGCAGGATTTAAGGCTTCAAAATCCATTGTATTAAAACCTGCCGTTCTTGTTGTCATGGACTGAAAAAGTGCCGTTACGAAGGCTTGAATAATTGTTCGGTCTGTTAGCTTTTCGATTTCTAATAATAAAAAACCAATCGTACCGATGGCAAGCAACGTAAAAGTAGTATAAACATTGATTTTGCTTACTACATTCCATTGTTTCCAAGGCTTTACAAAACGCTCTTTTATACTTTTGAATGAAAAAATGTCTTCAATAGTTGTATAACCAAGACCACCCAAAATTACAATCCAAATAATGACAAAATGCAGGTTATACATTCTACCAATTTTGTAATCTATATCTGCCATTCCCCCAGAAAACAAACTAAAGCCACCATTACAAAAGGCTGAAACAGAATGGAAAAAGGAGAAAAATATCTTATCACCAATCGTTTCAAACTGCTGATTTTGATCCCAAAGTTCTTCATCCCAAGCATAATAAATGCCGATTGTTCCCAAAATTTCTATGAAAAGAGTAATCAAAACGACTTTACGGAGAAGTTTGGTAGCCGAAACAAGCGATTCACTACTCAAATAGTCTTGAATAATAGATTGGTGTTTTATTCCTACTCCTTGTGTCAGAAAACTAGCAAAAAATGTCGCAAAAGACACCATTCCAATTCCTCCTAGTTGTATCAAAACTAAAATTACAATCTGCCCTTTGAGCGTAAAAGCCGTAGCTGTATCGACAACAATAAGCCCAGTAACACAGGACGCACTTGTAGAAGTAAAGATGGCATCAATCAAATCCAAACTATTCTTCCCCGGTGTCATAGTAGGAAGCATCAAAAGACCTGCTCCCATAAAAATCAAAAGAACAAAACTAAGAAGGAATGTGGTGGCAGGTTTATAACTAATTTCTGAAAGATGTGTCGTTATTCGTGTCAAATCTAGCCCTATCATCAAGAGCATATAAATTGACAAAAAATGTTGATTGGAGAGTTCGGGATTAGAAAAACCTAAAAGCTCAAAATAATAATAGGTTATTCTAAAATTAAGAATGTAATTAATTATTCCACAAAAAATTACAAAGGCAATCAACAAAGCCTCAAACCAGTTTTTTCGCAAAAAATCTATCCAATGGGAATCATAGATAACACGAAAAACAAAAAAGACTGCAAAAGCAAAAAAGATGATATCAAGCGTTCCGAAAATCACACGTTCGATGGGTGCATCTACATAAAAACCATAGCGATACACCAAAAACCCAAGCGCAATAGCCGAACAGATTACTGAAAGTGTCTTTATCAATAATAAAATTCTGTCCCGACTCTCATACACATGATTTTGGTAACGTTCCCGAAAATTATTTTTATAATTAAAAAAATGCGTTTTAAAATTCTTCAACTAGGATTTATAATTTTACTTTTTAAAAGAAAAACAGAGGTTACTATTTTTTATACGAACACGAATTGAATTTTAGTTCAAAGAAACAAATTTTTTTGGCAAAAAAATAATCAAATAAAGTTGAAACGTAGTAGATGAAGTCTAATTTTATAAAAAAATGAACCTTAGAAGGACTATTTTGTGTTTCAATTTTACATTTTGAAAAAAATGATGTTGTTTTGTACTACGTAGCTGTCAGCTTCCAAGCTGTCAGAAAAATACAGAGACTTTAATTTACGATACTTTAAACGATAGCTTGGAAGCTATCGCCTACATTATGAAAAGACAAGATATAAAAGACTTATTAGAGTCAAAACAATTTGACCAACCTGTACATACAAAAGGATGGATTCGTGGAGAACGTGGAAATGCGTATGTTCGTTTTCTAGGGCTTAATGACGGCTCTAGCCTTGAAAATATTCAAGTGGTGGCTGATGCCGAAAAGTTTGATGAAAATCTTAGAAAACGTTTTAATGTAGGTGCTTCTGTTTCCATTACAGGAACTCTAGTAGAATCAAAAGGAAAAGGTCAAAGTGTAGAAATTATAGCTGATACAATAGAGATTTTGGGCGATGCTGATGCTGAAAAATATCCGATTCAACCAAAAGCACACTCTATGGAGTTTTTGAGAGAAAATGCACATCTTAGAGGTCGTACTACTACTTTTGGGGCAATTTTCCGTCTTCGTCATGCGCTTTCGTTTGCTATTCATAATTATTTCAACGAACGTCGTTTTTATTACTGGCATTCTCCAATCCTTACAGCGTCTGATGCAGAAGGAGCAGGAGAAATTTTTAGAGTAACGAATTTTGATATTGATGATTTTGATTCAATTCCAAAAATTGCAGAAGGTAAACACAAAGGAAAAATAGACAACAAAGAAGATTTCTTCGGAAAACCAACCAACCTTACCGTTTCTGGACAGCTAGAAGCAGAATTAGGCGCTTTAGGATTGGGAAGAGTTTATACTTTTGGGCCTACTTTTAGAGCTGAAAACTCAAATACTGCTCGTCATTTAGCTGAATTTTGGATGGTAGAACCCGAGATGGCTTTCTATGATTTGAAAGACAATATGGATTTGGTAGAAGATTTCTTAAAGTATTTGATAAAATATGCTTTAGATAATTATAGAGAAGAAATTGAGTTCTTGGATGCAAAATTTGTAAAAGAAAATTCGCAAAAGAAAAAGGAAGAACGTGCAGAAATGGGATTGATTGAAAAATTAGAATTTGTTTTGGCAAATGATTTCAAGCGAATCACTTATACAGAAGCGATTGATGTTTTACTTAATTCTAAGCACTATAAAAAAGGAAAATTTACGTATGATGTAAAATGGGGCGTTGATTTGCAATCTGAACACGAACGTTTTTTAGTAGAAAAACACTTCAAAACGCCTGTTATTCTTTATAACTATCCAAAAGACATAAAAGCATTTTATATGCGTCAGAACGATGACGCAGAAGAAGGAAAAGAAACCGTAGCAGCAATGGACGTACTTTTCCCTGGAATTGGAGAAATTGTAGGAGGTTCGCAGCGTGAAGAGCGTTTGGACAGATTACAAGCACGTACTGATGCAATGGAAATTACAGAAGAGCTTTGGTGGTACTTAGATACTCGTAAGTTTGGAACAGTCCCACATTCAGGTTTCGGACTCGGTTTTGAGCGTTTGATATTGTTTGTTACTGGAATGGGAAA
The DNA here is from genome assembly GCA_002784125.1 of Flexibacter sp. CG_4_10_14_3_um_filter_32_15. Lineage (GTDB taxonomy): Bacteria > Bacteroidota > Bacteroidia > Cytophagales > Bernardetiaceae > Bernardetia. The sequence goes on along the minus strand of PFKD01000252.1, from coordinate 14,551 downwards.
TATTAGAGATGTAATTCCTTTTCCTAGAACGCCTAAAAATGCTGAGTTTTAAATATTTCCCTCGTTGACGACTGCATTTTGAGCCTCAACGACGGTTAATAAACGTAAACTAAATTTAAGAAAAGTCTTTTCTAATTAAATTGGAAAAGACTTTTTTGTTTTATTGGTGATTTTACAGCTCAACAGTAGTTATGGATATCACAAACTTTTATTTAATCTAATTTTGAGAAGATTTTTTCATTGAATCATTTTCTATACGGTGTTTATCGAAAAAAGTTTTAGGTTTTTTGGAACTTTTCCAAAATTTTTGCTTCTTTGCATTACTAATCTTTAGTTAGATACACTCAAATGTTATGATTATCAATTATTTATCATTTCAATAAAAAATATTCAATTTATTATAAATTTTGTTTTAAATTAATACAGAAAAGCATTCATTATAATAATGAGTACATTCTAATATCTTTTAAAACAGCTTAATAAACGTTCTTTAAATACCTTTTAACCTAAGTCGTAACATAGATTTTGAATCGAAATACACTTACATTATTAGTTATTTTGTCTAACAGGGATTAGCAACAAACACTAATTATATGGCAAAAGTAAAATACTATTATGACACCGAAACGTGTCGTTACGAAAAAGTAAAAGCGTCTAAAGCAGATATTGCATTTAATATTCTTGGACTCTTAGTAGTTTCAGCAGTATTAGCAGTCGGTTTTGCGACATTTTACACTCAAGTGTTCCCTTCAAAGGAAGTGGCACAGCTAAAAGAAGAAAAACAAGAGCTTTTAACTAAATACCAAGTACTAGACAAAGAAATTAGTCAAGCAACTGATATGTTATCTCACCTTCAACAGCGAGATAATAAATTGTATCGTTCGATGTTTGAAGTAGAACCAATTCCCATGGAAATGCGAAAAGGTGGTACAGGTGGTTCGGAAAAATACAAACATTTGTTAGATGATAATCTAGTAAATGAAACGCTTATCGTAAATACTCACGAAAAACTGGATAACTTGAAAAAACAAATGTATATCCAAACCAAATCGTATGATGAGCTTATGAAATTGGCACAAAACAAAAATGATATGATGGCTTCTATCCCTGCAATTCAGCCACTTTCAAGAAAAGACCAAACAAATTTTGCTTCTGGTTTTGGAATGCGTACACACCCTATCTACAAAGTTCGTAAGATGCACGCAGGTTGTGACCTTAGTGCAAGAACAGGAACTGCTGTACACGCCACAGGTGATGGAGTAGTTGTGAAGGCAGATTGGTCTAGTGGATACGGAAGATTAGTAGAAGTTGATCACGGTTATGGATACATTACAAGATATGCTCACCTTTCAGCTTTTGATTGTAAGAAAGGACAAAAAATCAAACGTGGACAACTAATAGGAAAAGTAGGAAGTACTGGACTTTCAGTAGCTCCTCACTTGCATTACGAAGTACGTCATAATGGAGTGCCGTTAAATCCAATTAATTACTTCTTTAATGATTTGTCTCCAACAGAATACCAACAATTAGTAGAGTTATCTTCTCACGACGGACAATCACTTGGTGGTGGTTCGGATGACGAAGATCATAATCATATTAAATAATAAAACTTAGTTTTAAATTTTCATAGAAATACAAAAAAGCACCATAAAAAAAAATTATAGTGCTTTTTTTGTGTCTGAATTATTTTTAGTGTAGGCAAAGATAAGCCACTTGACCTACAATAAATTACAAATAAAAACACTTCTATTAACGTAGTTTAAAACGTTTGCTATCTTTTACTTGACTTACCGTATTTTTGATACGAGTAATATCCTCCATAGAAGCTCCTGCTGTCAGAATATCCAAATCTGCACTTGAAACGATGACTTCTACATTTTCCAAACGTTGGCGCAACTCTTCATTTTCTTGCATTATCATGTTAAGTTGTTGTTGTTCTTGTTGGCTAAGGCGACGAGCAACTTCTAGTTTTTTTACTTTGTAGAAATAATTTGTAACAATCGCACTTGTGGCAGTTCCAAATACAGCACCAAATATAATTAAAAGCTCTATCATAAATTTTTAAATTAAAGTGATATTAATGTTATTCTAATGTACGAAAAAAAACTAAATCAAGTTATCTCAAAAATGGCTTTCACAAAAAAAGCTATTCACTCAGATTAGAATGAATAGCTTTTTTAATAATTATCTATTTTGGAAAGAGTTACTTGACTTTTTTTGTCCATTCAGCTAAACTAGCTTCAAGACTTGCTTTACGAGCATCATAAAAACCACCACCATTTTCAGCACCCATGTCTTGTGCTTTTTTGGCGTGCGCAACAGCTTCTTTATAATTTCCTTGTTTTGCTTTTACTTGTGCCATAATCCATTGAGGGAAAAAATGATTTTCATTTAATTTCATAGAAAGAGAAGCCCAAGTACTAGCCTTTTCTACCTCTAAATCATTCTGGACATAATATTCAGCAGCCGAAGCATAATCATACCATGCTCTGCCATAAATTCCCATTCCTTGATTGATAGAAGCAACAGCATTTGCTTTTGTATCTGTCGTAACTTTAATAGCTACTTTCATTTTTTCCCAATTCATTACCAAATGCGCCTCCGAATCTGACTGAGGAACAACCGTAAAAGCCAAATATTCATGCATTTCAGTTTCTTTTGGAGTTACTTCTACACGAATTACATCATCTTCTTCTAAATAAGAAAAAACACCGTTTCCTTTTGAATCTTTATTCAAAATAACTGTCCAATTTTTTTCTGTTGGAATGGTAATCAGTGTATAAGAACCAGCTTTCACTTCTTTACCTTCTACCATAACATCTGTACTAAAAGTTACTTTTGTAGGAGAGTTTGCACCTGTACGCCACATTTCGCCGTAAGGAATAAGTTTTCCCCAAATTTCACGATCACGAACAGCAGGGGCAGAATAATCTACTGAAATTTTGGTAACTCCAATAACCTGTGAAACCGAAGCAGCAGGACTAGGAACAGGCATTTCTACTTGAGCGCAAGACTGTTGAATGGCTAATAGAAAAAGCGCAATGATAATCGGAACAATTAAAAGTGTGTGTAAATGTTTCATGGAAAGAAGGGTATAATAAAAAATAGTGAGTAGTGAATATTACTGTATGAATACTAAAACCTACCCAAAATTTACGTAAAAAATTGATTCAAAGATGCGATAAACCTTTATTTATGAAATGATTTAGTTTTTTTTAGGAAAAAGTAGTTGCCTTATCAATAAACTCTCTTAATTTTGTGCCTTTAGACAATGAAAATAACTATTTAGTGCAATTATAAAAAAGACATTTATGGAATGGATTGAGGCTCTCATTTTGGGTATTTTACAAGGATTGACAGAGTTTTTGCCTGTCAGTAGTAGTGGACATTTAGAACTTGGAAAAGCTCTTTTGAGAATAAAACCTTCTGATGATCTTCTTTTTTCTATTATTCTTCATGCTGCAACTGCTCTAAGTACAGTTATTATTTTTAGAAAAGAAATTGGTTTTATTCTGAAAGGAATGCTCAAGTTCAAATGGAATGATGAATGGGAATTTGCTGTAAAAATTGTTATTTCAATGATTCCTGTTGGAATAATTGGCGTGTTTTTCAAAAAATGGGTAGAATCTTTCTTTGGAGGAAATATTCCTTTTGTAGGTGGAATGTTGATGCTTACAGGGGTTTTGTTGCTTATTACTCGCCTAAAACAAGAAAATAGTGTGCCTACAATGGGACAAAAAAGTATTTTAGACGACGAAACGACACCAAAAGAAACACACAGCCAAACAACTTCTCTCAATCAAAATATTTCTTATTTACAGGCTTTTATTATCGGACTTGCTCAAGCTATTGCAGTTTTACCAGGGATTTCTCGCTCAGGTGCGACGATTGCAACGGCTCTTTTGATTGGTGTTCCACGTAGTGAGGCTGCTCGTTTTTCATTTTTGATGGTTCTTGCGCCTATTTTTGGGGCTACACTTTTGGAAGTAAAAGATTATTTAGAAAACCCAAATCCTGCTTCTTTAGATATTTCTTTTCTAACTATTGGATTTATTACGGCTTTTGTAGTCGGTCTGATTGCTTGTTATTGGATGGTGGAGCTAGTCAAAAAACGTAAACTTATTTATTTTGCAATCTATTGTTTGATTGTGGGATTGATTGCGCTTTTTGTGTAATTTGAAAATACTGGAACTGATTGGTTAATGATTAGTAGTATCAATAGGATTTTGAATACAGATTAATACGAAATGTTTTTTTGATTTTATTTTTAGCCAAAAACTAAAGTTTACGGTACTTTATTTCTCATTCTAAAGAATGAGCTACATTTACTCACTTATCGCTATTTCTACACGCCTATTTTTGCTACGCCCTTTTTCTGTGGTGTTTGTTTGTGTCGGACTGTTTTCGCCTTTTGGAGTGATTTTGATTTTAGATTTATCAATTCCTTTGCTTTCTAAAAAATTTTGAACGGATAAAAGACGTTTTTGTGATAAAATTTCATTGTACTCATTACTTCCTTTTGAGTCGGTGTGTCCTGTGAGAATGATTTTTTGCTCATTATTTTTAGAAGAATTTTGATTGAATAGTTTAATAAGATTTTCCAAAACTTGAATAGAATTTTGGTCTAATTTATCAGAATCAAAATCAAAATAAACGATTTCTAATTTTGTTATCTTTTCTATTTCTTCTTTACAATCGCTTATCTGTGTTTTTCCTAACTCAATTTTTGTATATTTTTTTGTCTGTGGAATTTCTATTTTCTTCGTTTCAAACAAAATTTCAAAAAAAGGCTCTTGTTCAAATCCTTTTTCTGTTTCTATGATTTGTTTGTACAATTTTTTAGTTTTTGGAGGATTAGGAATAAGCAAAACATACTCGCCTTTATTTCTTGCATTGGTAAAACTAACACTAATTTCGTTGTCGTTTTCATCATACAAACTCACTTTTGCATCAATCGGATTTCCATCACAACCCACAATATTTCCTTCCAAAAGCAAAATAGGCGAAGGTTTTATTTCAGGCGAAGCATTGATTAAGTCAGCATAAAAAATATCGCCTTCCCTCACAAAATAAGCAGCCTCCCCAGAAGCCGTCAAAACAAAACCATAATCATCTTTATCGGTATTGAAGGGTACACCAATATTAAAAATCTCAATCGCATTGCCATTCTCATCTAACAAAGCCTTAAAAATATCAAGTCCACCAAAACCACCATAGCCATCAGAAGCAAAATAAATCGTTTTATTATCAGCAGCCAAAAATACCGAACGTTCATTTTTTGGTGTAGAAATAGGCATTTCTGTACAAACAGACCACTTTCCAGTCGAATCTTTTTTACTCCAATACAAATCCATATCGCCATTATAATCAGCACCAGCAGCGACAATAAACGTATTCATATCAGAAGAAACACTCATTCCGTCGGTCGCATAACCTCCATATTTTGAAAATTCTCTTTTGAAAAAAGTGTTTATTCCTTGTCCTAATCCTCTCATTCCTGTCCACGAATTGCCCTTTGCTTTAGCTTCGTATTTAGCTCTATAGTAAGGACCTCCTTCGGCAACCCAATTTCTTCGCCACGACTGAAAAACTACTTGTTGTCCGTCTTGACTTACAAAAGGTTCGTCTTCTCCCGCCGAACTATTAATGCCTTTTAGATTTTGGGCTGTTGTCCAATTTCCGTTTTCATCTTTTTTAGAAAAATAAATATCGCCATCAAAACGAACTTGATTTTTATACATTCCAGAACGTACCGACCAACTTTGTCCTCCTCTGATACTCATAAAAAACAAATAGTTGCCATCTGGTGTAACCGATAAATTCGTTTCTCTACTTTCAGAATTCAAAACATCTATTGCTTCAATCTGAACAGAATCTGGATGTTGCAAAATACGTGGAAGGTGAGTAGAGCCTTGAGCAAAAAGAGAATCAACTTTGAAAATCAAAATTATTGATAATACAGATAAAAAATAGATTTTATTTATTTTCATTTGGAATCGGATTGGGATAACTTTTTTGATAGAAGAACGGAAACAAGGTAGGAATATTTTGTAGTAAAATTTTTGTATGTTCGTTTCTCTGAATAATAACTTGAAAATAAATACCTAAATTTTAGCAACTCAAAAATAATAAGAAACAGTCGTAAAAACCTAATAAGTAATGATTTTTAAAAACTTTTTAGGTAATAGGTCTTCTATCAAACTAATTTCATTTGTAAATGGATGGACAAATTCTAAAGAATAAGCATGTAGATAAATTCCTTTTCCATTCAAAATAAGATTTTCAATTCCATATTCTTTGTCTCCCAAAATCGGATTTCCAATACTTGAAAGATGAATTCTGAGTTGATGCCTTCTGCCTGTTTGGGGCTCTAGTTTTACCAAATTCAGAAACTCAAACCTTTTAGAAACAACAGATTCTATGACTTCATAATTTGATTGTGATTCTTTTCCGTCAATTTCTGAATTGATAACTCCCTCCAATTCTTTCATTTTTCCAATCGTAATGGCATAATAGGTTTTCTGAATTTCTTTATCTTCAAATAATTTATTCAAGGCACGAATACTACTAGCCGTTTTACCAACAAGCAAAACTCCTGTCGTGCCATAATCTAAGCGATGAACAGGCTGGGGAATGGTCGAATCTTCAAGATTACTTTCTTTGAGATTTTGAGGAAGCGCATTTACAATCGTCTGAAAAGCATTTCCACTTACCAAAATACCAGCAGGTTTGTGAACAACGGCTAAATATTCATCTTCAAAAAGAACTTTTAGAGGAAAAATAAATTCTCTTTTTGGCTTTTTTTCTTCTGTTGGAATAGATAAAATAATCGTTTCTCCTCCATTTATAAAAGTAGCCGTCGTGGCAGGTTTATTATTTACTGTAATATAATTTTTCTTTAACGCCTTTTTTAATGCTGATTTGGTAGGAATGAGTGCAAAAATACCTACTCCGTATTCTTGTAAGCGAATAGGAGAAGTTAGTTTTTGTGGGACGGTATGGGTTTCTGTGGGGTTGATATAAAAGGCTAAATTATCACTTCAGAAAAGAGATGATTCTCATTTTATTTTGGTTAAAAAAATGATGATTATTTGTATCATACTCTATTTCTTTGAGTTTTGTTTGCCTTTTTCTCTCAAACTCTCTGATACTAATTCTGCGCTTTATTATGGAGTAATTTGTTTTATTGATTCTATTTACTGTTGAAATAACATAATCAACAAAACACTCCCCTGCTCTAATTTGAGGTAATGTACCTCTGCTGCTTTTTTTTAGTTCAATAACCAAAGCAAATAACTCATTTTTGTATTCTGAAAATATAATGTAATCACATACTGTACATACTTGACTATTGCTACTATCGAAAAAAGGGAATATTCCTCCTTTATACTCTCTGCCTAGTTGTTTATCAAGCTGAAAAACGATAGATCGACAACCATCTTTAATTAAATCAATTTTCATAGGAACTAAAGGTTCTTCTAAATAATTATCATTAATTTTAAAATCAGAATTTAGTACATAATCAATAAAAGATAGTTTACTCATTTTCTACAACTCCATATTTAATTGAATAAAATAATTGTTCTGAAATATCATTTAATTTTTCTACTGTTTCGTCAATAGTTTCAACATCAAAACCAGTATCATCAACTTGAATTGGAGAAACAGTTACATATCTAGCTTTATCATTTTTGTAATTAAAAAGATATGCTGAAACATTATCACTTGGGAGTTTAACATCGTCTTGATAACCGAATTTTTTAGCAATTTTTTGTGTTTCTTCATTTTGAGAAGAAGCCATAATTAGGTTATTCAATTCTCTAATAATATAATCACTATGTGTACTAATTAATAATCTAAAGCCCTTATTAATTAGCTTTGCAAATATTCTAGTTAAATAAATTTGATTGTTAGGATGCAAGTTAAGTTCTGGTTCATCAATTATTATCAATTCATTTTTTGTTGCAATATGTTTTAAATAAAAAATCAAACTAGAAAGAGTCTTTACAATAGAAGCTGTTAAATGAATTGGTATTTTTTTGCTTTTTGCTTTATTTGAAGCAAATTGAACATCTCCATCTTTTGTAATAGTGACCTTTCCTTGAAGTAATTCGTTTTCGATTTCTTCGGCAAATTGATAAAATTCTGTTTTATTTTTAGAGTAATTGAATAAATCTTCAGCTATCTCTAGTCCATCTCTAATTGGCATAGGATATCGTTTAGAGCTTCTTAAAAGCCAATGAAAAGGATCTCTATTATTGGATTTAGAACCTAGAGCTTGTGCCCTTTCAATAAACTCTTGTTTTTGAATAGAAAGTTCTTTGCTGAAAGTATAAATAGAGTTTCTTTCAACAGGTAAAATATGACTTGATGTAAAAGGATAAAATCCAATTAATGAGTAGAGTTTAGCATTTAAAAACAAACTCAACATTTCGATACTTTCTTTAGAAACTGTTTTGTTTTGTAATGAGAGTTGTATTGATTTAGTATTTTTCTCTTTTTTTATTTTAACAATAACATTATTCAGCTTGAGTTCATTTTCAAAATTCATTTGTAAAATATTCTTAGCAAATTCACTTTTACTTTCTTCTATGGTAATAGAAAAGTTAGCAAAAAGAGTTGTAACAACCTCATCAGATACTCCATAAATAGCATCTAATGACTCTTTTATATCTTTAAGTTCATTATTTCTATAATCCCAAATTTTATCAACTTCTACTTCAAAAACAGCAGATTGATTTTTTATTAAATCAGATACAAGAGTATTACCACTTTCACTCATGAAATATTTTAAGCCAGACTTTGTTAAAGCGTGTATTATAAAGGCAGTATATGTTTTTCCAGAGTTATTTGGACCACAAAATACAGTCAATCTTTTATTAAGATTTATTTTTGCTTGTTTTATTGCTCCAAGATTTTGGATTTCAATTTTCATATAATATAAATGTAAAAAAATATTTCGATATACTAAGAATCTTATGATAAATAATAGAAATTATATATAAGCACAATATCTATAAAATCTCTCTCATTTCAAAGGAGTTAATTCTACTTCTCCCTCTCAATCGCATACTTTACAAGTTCCATTAGTGAGGTTTTGTGTTCAGATTCTGGGAAAATATCTAGCATTTCCATGGCTTCTTTGTAATAAGTTTGCATAACCGTTTTGGTATATTCTATTCCACCTGATTTTCTTACAAATTCTATTACTTCGGCTATTTTATCGGCTTTATTGTTTTTATTTTTGACTAAATAAATGATATGTTTTTTGTCAGCAGGAGAAGCATTTTTTAAAGCATAAATCAATGGCAAAGTCATTTTTCGTTCTTTTATATCAATTCCTAAAGGTTTTCCTACTTCGGCAGTTCCGTAATCGAATAAATCATCTTTTATCTGAAAAGCAATTCCTATTTTTTCGCCAAAATCTTTCATTAAATCTACTGTTGCTTTTTCTGCACCTGATGAAGCTGCACCCACACCACAACAAGCCGAAATAAGAGTAGCCGTTTTTTGTCTGATTATTTCAAAATAAACTTCTTCTGTAATATCTAATTTTCTTGATTTTTCGATTTGTAATAATTCTCCTTCACTCATTTCTCTAACAGCATTCGAAACGATACGCAAAAGTTCAAAATCGCCATTGTCAATCGACAATAAAAGACCACGAGAAAGTAAATAATCGCCTACCAAAACAGCCACTTTATTTTTCCATAGTGCATTTATCGAAAAAAATCCTCTTCTATAATTTGATTCATCAACCACATCATCATGCACAAGCGTAGCCGTATGCAGAAGCTCCACCAAAGAAGCACCCCGATAAGTAGTTTCTCCAATCGTTCCACACATTCCAGCCGAAAGAAAAACGAACATCGGGCGCATCTGCTTTCCTTTACTTTTGACAATATAATTAGTTATCTTGTCCAAAAGCATTACATCAGAACGCATAAAATCTCTAAACTTTTGTTCGAAGACTTTCATTTCGGATTGAATGGGAGTTTGTATGCGTTTGAGGCTCATAAAAAAAGAATAGAATATTGAAAAAAATAGCTATTTAGATTCTTTGCAAAGGTAGGAATTTGTAATTTTATGCGCTAATTGTATTTTTATAAAAAAAGCCTTTACATTTTTCACACCCATTTGCCTTTATTGGTATTTTTAGCATCGCAAAACCAACAAAAAGACAACAATTTCAATGAAAATAGAATATACACTCAAAGAAGAAGATTTTTTAGAATATCAACTCTATACTACTTCCAAGTCAGAACCCATCAGAAAAAAACGTTTACTTTCAAAATTTGCTGTTCCTGCTTTATATCTTTTGATAGGTGCATTTTTCTATTTTTATGATAACAATCAAAATGCTATTTTGATTTGTATTTTTTTGGCAGCTTTATGGCTTGCGCTGTATCCTCTTTATTCAAAATATAGATACAAAAGATTTTATCTTAATCATATCAAAAAAAATTATACAGATAGATTAGACCACGTCGATGCGCTAAAACTAGGAAATAATAACTACTTTTATATCAAAGAACAAGGAAAAGAAGGAAAAATAAAAACAACTGAAGCAGAAAAACTTATCGAACTCAAAAATCATTTTTTCCTTCAAATGAAAAAAGGAGGGGCTATTATTATTCCTAAAAATTATGTTCTGAATGTTGAAGGCTTTAAACAAAAAGTTACCGATTTGAATATTGAGTATCAGAATGATACAGATTGGAAATGGAACTAGATTTTTGGCAAGTTTTGTGAGCTAAATTAAAAAAATATCGTATTTTATTTTTATATAAAATTTTAAATTAATGAAAAATACAACTTTATATATTCTTTCTATTTTGAGTATTATTACTCTATTTACTTCTTGTCAGAAAGACCCAGAGCAGCCCAAAGACATTACGATTGGACAATCTTTTTATCCAATTCAACAAGGACAATTTCAGACGTTTCTTGTCAAGCAAACTCGTTTTGCACTCAATGAAACACCTGTTACAACCACTTACCAACTCAAAGAAGTAATCGGAGATGAGTTTGTGGGAGAGAATGGCGAAAAACTCAATGAAGTCTTGCGTTATGTGCGTCCGAATGGGTTAGAAGTTTTTCGTTTAGATTCTGTTTTTTCGGTCAGAAAAGATGAAAATGTAGTCGTCAAAATGGAACACAATATTCCTTACGTCAAAATGGATTTTCCGATAGAAGAAGGCAAAACATGGAATGGAAATCAGTTTAATGCTCGTCCTTTAAAAGATTTTTTAGCAGAAGATGTAAATGCTTCAAAAACGATTGGGAATAGTAATTTTAGTAATACCATTACCGTTATTGAAAGTCAAGATTCTAGTTTGGTTGATAAAGAATTGCGTTATGAAATTTATGCTGATGAAGTAGGATTGGTTTATAAAAAAACAGAAAGTCTTTTGTATTGTAATCAACCCGAATGTTTCGGACAGAAAATCATAGAACGAGGAATTATTTCAGAACTTACCATTTTTGACTGGGGAATTGAATAAACTTACTATACCCTACTATTTTTTTGTAGGGTATTATGGTTAAGGATTTTTAGGATTAATTAGGATTTGAAATACAGATAAATACAAATAGCACTTTTTTACAAAAATAATTTTAAATAATACAATTATACAATTATATTCTCTGTGTTCCTCTGTGAACTCTGTGTTTAAAAAATAGTAGGGTACAGTAGGAAATAATATTTTGCTAATAAATGAATTAATCAAGTTTTTATTACTATCAGTACAAAATCTATTAAGAGCCTTTATTTTTTTAGAAATGTCATTATTTTTTCCATAAGACAAGGTTTGAAACTTTTGTCTTATGGAAAAAACAAAATAATCTTATTTTGCTTTGTTTTGTTCGTTATAGATGACGTGCGTTACTGTTTGTCCGACAGCTTTTAGGGTTTCTTTTCCAATAATATCCATATTATCATCGTGCGTGTGCCAATATTTTCCAAAATATCCTTTTCCTTCTGTTGAATATTCAATAATATCAATCATCGGAATTTGTGCTAATTGATTTACATAAACATGGTCATCAGTAATGGCAGGAGCTTCTTCAAAAGGAAAAAAACCTCCATAACCAATTCGGTGTGCCATATTCCAAACATTTTTTACCACAGAAGGCGCAGTTTGCATAGAATAACCCTCTTGAGCAAATTTTGCATTTTTTGCACCAGCCATATCCAATAAAATTCCATAATAGGCTGTATAATTTGCAGGCATTCTATTTTTGCCCCAATGTTGTGAACCCAAACAGTACGAATTCGGAGTAGAATTATCTCCATAATCTTCCAAATCAAAGAAAATCATATCAACTCCTACTTGTGGCTGCTCGGCTGAAACGGATAAAGTACGAGCAATTTCTAATAAAATGCCTACGCCACTTCCTCCATCATTTGCACCTAAAATTGGCTCATCGGTTCGTTCGTCGTCTTGGTCTGCAAAAGGACGAGTATCCCAGTGGGCAGCCAACAAAATACGCTTTTTGATTTCAGGTTTAAAGGAAGCTATAATATTACGCCCAGAAAGCATCTTACCATCAAAAGAAGAAGCTGTAAAATTCTGAACTTGTACACTGATTTTGTCAAAACCTTTAAGCGTATTGATAATATAATCTCCTGTTTTTTGATGCGCTTCACTATTTGGAAAACGTGCGCCAAAAGCGACTTGTTCTTCTATAAAATGATACGCAGAATCTTGATTGAAAGCAGGGACAGGCAAAAGAGGTGTTTCTTGAACGGTGTTAGTTGTAGTCGTTGTTTCGCTAGAGGAGTTTCCATCACAAGAAACTAAACCTAAAATTCCAATTCCAATAGTGGACAGAATTAGAAGAGAAGAAAATAGTAAACGTAAAAAGCGTAGAAGATTAGAAGCCATAAAAACTATATTTTTTGAAAGAATAAAAAGTCAAAACAAAGACCAAAAGAAAAACTAAAGGTAGCTATTTTTGATAAATTTTGAATTAAAAGTAATTTTTAATTTTTTGAATTTGTATAACTGACCTTTTCCAAGTGCCTATAAACTACTCTTTGAAAAGTAGCACTTACATTAAAAACCAATTTCCTTTAACACAATAAAAT
>PFKD01000252.1:0-1407 GCA_002784125.1 Flexibacter sp. CG_4_10_14_3_um_filter_32_15 | reverse complement strand
GCTTTTAGTGTGTTTAAACAGACTTTAATTATCAGAGTAAATTCAATTTACAAAGTTAAAAACTAGCTTGTTTTGCTTTAAACGAGTACAATTTTTTTTTCGTGCGTTTACCCTAGTAAAAAACAATAATTAAAACGATGAATTTACCCAAAATAACGATAATTACGCCTTCATTTAATCAAGGAAACTTTATAGAGGAAACCATAGATTCTGTTTTATCACAAAATTATCCGAATATAGAACATATTATTATAGATGGAAAAAGTACGGATAATACAGTAGAAATAATAAAAAAACACGAAAAATATATTACTTACTGGGAGTCTTCAACAGATAAAGGACAAAGCGAAGCCATAAATAAAGGAATGCGAAAAGCGACAGGCGATATTCTGACTTGGATTAATAGCGATGATATGCTTACCGAAAATTCGTTAGAAATGGCAGCAAATTATTTTTTAGAAAAGCCTACTATTTCGCTTATTCATGGCAAAACAAAAACATTTGGAGAAGGATATGAAGACCAACTAACGGCAGGTTTTTATTCTGATTTGAGTATTGATTATTTTACTCACATGTGTTTTCCACAGCCGTCCAGTTTTTTTAAACGAGAAATAATTGAAAATCAAAGTTATCACGCAAATGGAAATAAAAATTTAGTAGATGAAAGTCTGCATTATTGTATGGATTATGATTTGCTTTTGAGAATAGTTTTGAATTATGATGTTTTGAAAGTAGATGAGCTTTTTTCGGCGTATCGGCTGCACCCAAAAAGTAAAACGGTTAGTGATTGGAATAAATTTGAAGTAGAAAAAGATAAGATTTTTTTGAGATTATTGAATACTCTAAAACACAGCATCAAAGATGAGGAAGCTAAAAAAGGAATCCAATTTTTGAAAGAATTAGGAATTAAATCTGATGAGAAAGCAGAAGGAAATAAAATTTATAATTTTGATGCTCAAATAGTTTCTAAAATAGATTTAGAGAAAATCATTCAGATGTTTTTATATCGTAAAATCCCTGTTTTGTTTGAAGAAAAAGAATATGAAACAGTTGTTTTGTATTGTGAGGCATTACAAAAAAGCTATCCAAATTTTTATGCGTCAATAAATTTGGATTCTATGTATCAGACGAGTAAATATAATTCTTTGTCTTCACTTGGGAAGTTAGGTTGGAAAGTTAGAAAGTTAATTTGATTTTTTTCAAAACGTTGTGCAACCTTATTGTACTATTTAAGGGTCTGTTTTTTATAGTTAAACGAATAGCTATATTTACAACTTAAACATTTTATAGTATGAAATTTAAAAAAGCATCTTTTTTAAGCAATTATCTTTAATATGAGTGACATTTATAAAATCTAAAATAGTCCTTTCCTAGCAACAGAGTTGCGTAACCTTTGTAGAATGATAA
>PFKD01000169.1 GCA_002784125.1 Flexibacter sp. CG_4_10_14_3_um_filter_32_15 | reverse complement strand
AACTAGCTTGATTTGCTTTAAACGAGTACATTTTTTTTTCGTGCGTTTACCCTATAATTAAACAAAAGTATGACATTACAATTCGAAATACCTAAAATGCTCAATCTTGAAGCCTTCGAACTCAAAATGATAATGGCAGGAGAGCTTTATGAACGAGGAAAATTAAGTTTAGGACAAGCTGCAAAATTAGTAGGCATAAGCAAAACTACTTTTATTGAAATTATGGGAAATTATGGCTATTCTGTTTTTGGAAATAATGAAGATGATATTTTAAGTGATATTCAAAATCAATTATAAAAATGGAAAAAGACAAATTACCTAATCAAATCACTATTGCAGATACAAGTTGCTTAATCATTCTCACAAAAATAGATGAATTAGATATTTTGAAATCAGTTTTTAGCAAAATCTATATTACTGACAAAATAGCCGAAGAATTTAAAGAAGAATTGCCTAATTGGATAGAAGTAGTAAATGTAAAGTTCGAAGATTACAAAACTATTGCAGAAATAATAGACGAAGGAGAAGCAACTGCTATCGCAATGAGTCTAAAAATGGATAATTCATTACTTATTTTAGACGATATACGTGCTAGAAAATATGCTCTTTCATTAGGAATAAATATTATAGGAACTTTAGGCGTAATTGTGAAGGCACAAAAAGAAGGAAAAATTAACTCTGCACTTTCATTAATTGAGAAAATCCAAGAAACCAATTTTAGAGTTTCTGATAAAATATTTGAACAAATAAAAAAGGCTTTGCATCAAAAATGATACAAAGCCTTTTTCATTTACCGTAATCAAATTACAGAAAATCCTCAAAATACTTCGCTATTTTCATATACAAATGTATTCTGTCCATTCCTCTGACATTATGAGGGTGTGAAGGATAAGGAAAATAATCTAATAAAATTTGTTTTTCAATGGCTTTATTTATCAATAAACGAGTATGTTGTGGCAAAACGACATCATCTTGCAAACCGTGAATAATCATCAATCTTCCTTTCAAGTTTTCAATAGAATTTAAAAGATTTGCGTTTTTGTAGCCTTCTGGATTTTCTTGTGGCGTGTCCATATAGCGTTCTGTGTACATAATTTCATACAAATTCCAATCTATTACAGGGCCTCCAGCGACACCAACTTTAAACAAGTCAGCATGTTTTGTTATCAAAGAAGTTGTCATAAATCCACCAAAACTCCACCCAAAAACACCTAAACGACTTGTATCTACGTAAGACTGTTTTTTGAGCCATTCTACGCCTTTTAGTTGGTCAGAAATTTCATTTTTACCTAAATTTCTAAAGGTTGCTTGTTCAAAATCTTTTCCTCTATTCGAAGAACCACGATTATCAAGTGTAAAAATTACATAGCCTTGCTGCGCCATATACTGCATAAAATAATCTGCACCACCCAGCCATCTGTTTTGAATAAGTTGTACATGTGGACCTCCATAAACATAAATCATGACAGGATATTTTTTGGTAGAATCAAAATTTGTTGGCTTTATTACTCTTGAATAAAGGTCTGTTCCGTCGTCTGCTTTGAGTTTGAAAATTTCCATTTGTCCTCGTTCGTAATTCAAAAGTGGATTTTCAGCTTCAAAAACTTTTCTTACTAAAGCTCCTGTTTTTGTGTCAATGATTTGTGTAAGTGTTGGTGTTTCAAGATTAGAATAAGAATCCAATAAAAATTTTCCATCATCACTTAGTTTGCCATAATGCGTTCCTGCTTCCTTTGTCAGTTTTGTTATTTTGCCTGTTTTGATTTCTGTTTTATAAATATGGTTTTCAATTGGGCTTTCTAAAGTAGCCATAAAATATAAAAATTTCTCATCTACATCTGTTCCCAAAATATCGGTAACAATTCCATTTCCTTTTGTAAGTTGTCTAATTAATTTTCCATCAGTATCATATAAATACAAATGATTAAAACCATCTCTTTGACTTTGCCAAACAAATAAGTTCGGATTATTTTTCATAAAATAAAGCGAATGTTGAGGTTCTACATATTTATCGTCTTTTTCCTCAAAAAGTGTTTTGATTTTTTCGCCTGTATTTGCGTTGTAGGCTTTTAATTGCATAAAATTCTGTTCACGATTTACGATAGCTACATAAATCGTTTTTGCATCAGGACTAAAAGTAATGTTGGTAGAATACTGTTCTGCATCGGTTTTTAACTCACTTGTTTGTAAATAAATAGTTTTTTTAGACGTAATATCATAAACTCCTACCGTCGCTTCATGGCTTTTTTGTCCTGCCATCGGATATTTTATAGGATTATGTTTTGCTGGATAAGGTAAGTAATCTATTAAAGGATAATCGGTTACCATACTTCTATCTGTTTTATAGAAAGCCAATTTTTCAGCATTATCAGACCAAAAAAGTCCTTTTGTAATACCAAATTCGTAACGGTGGGCAGCTTCTCCATACGTTAAATTTCTAGTTCCATCTTCTGTAATCTGAATTAAATTTGTATTTCCATCTTTATCAACATTTCTTAGCCAAATATTATCATCGATAACTACGGCTAGTTTTTCAGCAGAATGCGATTCGGCAAAATTTGCATTTTCTACAGCATTTGTAACTAATTTTATACTTTGTTTTTCAAAATTATATGTATAAATTTTATTAGCATATTCAAACCAAGCCAAATTTTCATCTATCCAATTAAAGCGAGGCAAACGGCGCATATCAGCAGTAAGTTCTAATTTTTCGCTTAATATTTTGGTAGAAATAAGCGTTTGTTCAGCTATTTTCAGAATTGGATGTGCGCTTTTTAGTTCTTGTCCATTATATGATTGATAAACATAATAGCCATTTTTTCGCCAATGAAGTTGTCCAATATTTTTTGGAGAAAGAGAATAAAGAGCAGCGTGTTCTAGTGTAAATAAATCTTTTTTCTCTTGTGTCGTTTGGGCAGAAAGTGAAAAAGAGAAGGAGTAGAGTAATAGAATTATTAAACTTAAAATCAGACCTTGATTTAGATGATTTGATATGTGTTTTTTCATTTTGCATTAATTGATTTTTGGTAAAGATTTTTAAAATTCGAATATACACAATTTAGATATAATCAATAAATCTTAAATTAGTTAATTAAGCTAACTAATTAAATACCTTAATAATCAAATTTATTTTATACATAATCTACTTATACTCAACGATTTATAAAAAAATTTCATTTTTTCAATAAAAAATTTCATTAAAAAATTGGTAAAACAAAAAAAATAATTTTACCTTTACAACGAAATAAAGATATAGCTATACCATTTTTTCATTTTTATTTAAATTTTTTAATCTTTAAATCACACAGATTTATGAAGTTTCCATTGAGCTATTTAACTGTATTATCATTTGTATTTTTACTCTTCTCTTGTGAACTAATAGAAGAAAATAACAATTTATTTCATTCTTCTTCAAAAGAAGAAAACAAGAAAGACCAAATTGACTGGTTAGTATTTGAAGATGATGAAACCTTTCAAAAGACTATTCAGAAAGTAAATTCTCTTACTGATGAAGAACGTAAGAATTGGGAAAAAGAACAAAATTTTACTTCTCTTCGTGGTATTTATGAAACAGCTTTAGATGAAGAAGAATCATACATAGAAAAATACGAAAAAGCAGATCCTAAACTCATCGAACAGATGATAAAAGAAGGTAAAACTCATGCTCCTTATGTTGAAAAAAACCGTGAATATTTCAAATTCAATGAGGATGGAACTTTTGAGCCTAATTCTATGACCTATCAGTTAGCTGCTGTAATTAATAAAAACGGCTTGGTACAAGTAGGTAAAGAAATTCGCTATTATAGTTTTTATTCTTACAAAATTATTGCAGACGGAGATGCTTCTAAAATAGAGCAACTTATGAAAGCAAAAGAAACAGACGTAAAGAATTTTATTGTAGTAGGAGAAATTTTTAGATATGGAGGAGATGACAGAACTGGACGTATCGAAGCTACTTGTCCAGATGACAATGGCGATGATAAAGTAGAAGGAGATGCTTATGCTGTAGGGTCTTATATATATGATTATTATAACACGTATTCTTTCAGAATTTCTCGTATTGTTGGTGCAAAAGCTGTTAATAAAAACAAAGGAATATTTGGAAATTGGTACAAGAAGAGAACTAGTGCATTACGTACTCAATGTAGTAGCGTAACTATTAATGATTTCTCAGGAGGTGAATATTACACAACTAGTTTTGATTATGGAACGAATGGGCAACTAGAAAAAGAAATCAATAATTATGTGCATTATCGTCAAACTAACCAACCTACTTTAGTACAACCAATCATAAGTGCTTCAGGCAAGGTTTATATATATGGACGTGGTGGCACTAATTGTGAAGACAATTATTAATATAACTCTCATTAAACCAACTGTATCTATCAAAGGTATAGTTGGTTACTTTACTAATAAGTTATGAAAAAATTAATAAGCATGTTTTGCATTCTTTTTTTGCTTATATCTTGCATCAAAGATGCAGATTTAGACTTACCACCAGCAGAAATAAATTATGTTTTGAATGGCATTTTGCATCCAGATAGCTTAGTTTCTGTTTATATTTCTAAGAGTAATTATTTAGAAGATACCACCGATTATCCAATCATAACAAATGCAAAAGTTATTTTTTATGAAAATGAAACGCAAATAGGACAAGTAGAATATTCTCAAACAGGTAACTATACTATTGATTATAAACCGAAAGAAAATCAAAAGTATAGTGTAAAAGCTACTTTTGATGATGGACATATTCTTTTTGCAGAGGATAAAATACCTTCCAAATTAGATTTGAACTATTATTTTCCTTCTTGTAACAGAGATAGTGGTAGAGATTTTGGTTTGAGAATAATTGGAAATACAGACAATTCTTTTGTATGGAGTTATTTCTATTCATTTTCTATAAGTAGAAAATTTGTTATGACTGACAGTGGAGAAATAAACATAGAATATTTAAGCGAGAGAATAGAACCATCCCCAGAGTCAAGAGACATACGGCTAGATGATTTTAATGCTAGTTTTGATAATACAAGTGGTTATTTTGATTACTATAAATATATAAGAATATCTAGTTTTGAAAGTAATACTACAAATAATTTTATTTTTGGACTTTCTTTTGGAAGTTGTAGTTCTGATAGTCTGATTTTAAAGGATTCTGAAAAACTACTAGCTATTGTAATGAACACTAGCATTCATTATGACCGTTATCTCAAATCTAGTTTACAGCATTATTTGCTCAATGAACAACAAGATACACCTAATCCATTTTCTGAACCTGTCCGTATTTATTCCAATGTAGAAGGAGGTTTGGGAATTTTTGCTGCTTATAATTCTACTCAAGTGAGTATTAGATAATTATTCAATTCTCTTTTTTTTATGAAATTAAAATTTGTTTTTACTAGCTTGTTTTTACTAACGAGCTTTTTTTGCTATGCTCAATCTGTTACACTTAGTGGCTATGTTACAGATAAAGAAAATAGCGAAAACCTAATTGGGGCAACTATTTATTCTCTAACTAGCAAGCGAGGAATAGTTACTAATAATTATGGCTATTATTCTTTGAATTTACCTACTGGAGAGCATATTTTACAGATTTCTTACATAGGGTACGAAACTAAAATAGATACTATTTTTATAGAAGCCAATCAAACTAAAAATATAGAATTGATTAGTTCGGCTTTGCTCAATGCCGTAGAAATACACGCAAAAGCCGAAAATATAGAAGAAACACAAGCAGGAAGTATAAGTATTAGTAGCCAAACTATAAAAGAAACGCCTGCTTTATTTGGTCAGCCTGATGTTTTACGGACTTTGCAGTTGTTACCGGGTGTAAAGATGGGGCAAGAAGGAAGTACAGGGTTGCATGTACGTGGAGGAAGTCCAGACCAAAATTTAATACTTTTAGATGGTGTTCCAGTTTATAATACGCAGCATTTATTTAGTTTTATTTCTGTTTTTAATCCTGAAGCTGTACAAAAAGTAGATTTAATGAAAAGTAGTATTCCTGCTAAATATGGAGGTCGTCTTTCTTCTGTTTTGGATATTCAGTTAAAAGAAGGAAATCAAAAAAAGAAACAAGGAAGTTTTACTTTTAGTCCGATAGCAAGTAGCTTTTCTTATGAAAGTCCTATAAAAAAGAAGGGTTCATTTTTGGTAGCAATCCGTCGAACGTGGTTAGATTTTATTACTACTCCTGTTTTGGCTGCTTTATCAAATGCAGAAGAAAACTATGGATATAATTTTCATGATATAAGTGTAAAGGCAAACTGGCAGTTCAATCAAAAGGATAGAATTTTTCTAAGTCTTTATACGAATAGAGATAAATTTGGATTGAGTTGGAGAGATGATGGAGATGTAGTCAAATTTAATTTTAAATGGGGAAATGAAATGGCTATTTTGAGATGGAATAGAGTAATTTCACCTAAAGTCTTTTCGAATCTTTCTACTTTTTACAGTAATTATCATTATGATAGAGTAGGAAGTTTTAAAACAAGTGATGAATATTTCGAACAAAAATCCACCTCCAAAATTAGAGAAATAGCTATCAAATCGGATTGGGAAGCCTATATTCATCATAAACATTTACTTACTTTTGGTGCAAAAGCAAGTGCGCTTCGATTTGCGCCTGAAATTGTAGAACTTACTGCACCCACTTCTGATACAGTTTATCGCCCCGACCCAGCTAATGATGCTTTGTTGTTTGCTGCTTATATTCAAAATGATTGGAAAATAAGTCGTTTATTCGAATTTCAAAAAGGTGTTAGAGCGACCTATTATCTTCCAAAAGGAAAAGGCTTTTTTCAGTTCGAACCTCGTCTTTCTTTCAAATTTAAGCCTACAAAACGAGTTTCTGCTCATATTTCCTATAATTATATGATGCAGTATATAAACTTACTTACTAATTCTTCTATTGGTTTACCGACAGATTTATGGGTTTCTTCTTCGTCTTCTATTGTTCCTCAACGTTCTTGGCAAGTTTCGACAGGAATAAATAAAAATGTAGAGATAGCAAAATCAAATTTTGAATTTAGTTTAGAAGGATATTACAAAAAATTTTATAACCTAACAGAATTCAAAGAAGGAAGCAGTTTTTTGTATAGTAGAGGTGCAAGTTGGGAAGACAAGATAGCTCAAGGAGATGGAGAAGCGTATGGAACAGAATTTTTTATACGAAAACAAAGTGGAAAATTACAAGGATGGGTAGCTTATACCTTGGCTTGGAGTAATAGAACTATTGCAGAGATAAATGAAGGCAAAACTTTTCCCTATAAATACGACAGAAGGCACGACCTTTCAATTTGGGTAAAATGGTTTTTAAGTAATAAAAACAAGAAAAAATTTATATCTACAAACTGGGTTTATTCTACAGGAAATGCAATTACTTTACCTATCGGTTCGTATTCTTCGCCTGCACCTGCCAACTGGACAGACTACAAAAACAACCTTTTCAATGAACGTCCACAATTAGGAAGTAGAAATGATTTTAGATTAAATTCGTATCATCGTTTAGATGTGAGTTATCAGACGAGTAAAACAACTAAAAAAAATAGAGAAAGAACATGGATTATTTCAGTTTATAATACTTACAATCAATTAAATCCTTATTTTTTCTATTATAGTAAAGGCAATTTAAAACAGATTACCCTTTTTCCTATCATTCCTTCTGTTGCTTATCGTTTGGATTTTTAGAAAACCCAACTATTACAGTAGTTATCCATTAAATAAAACCACAAAAGGCTCATTCTAAAAATAGAATAAGCCTTTTGATTGGTGTGTGTTTGTGTTATTGTGTGTAAGGTCAAAAAGTTGTTCCAAACAAATTAAAAACTTGAGAAAAACAGAATCTCATTAAAACCTTTATGTTGTTAAAGATAGTTCTCAGTAAATAATCTATGTGTGTGTTGATTATTTCTGGGTGTGTAAGACTATCTTCATATAGTTGTCTATAATTTTATTCCAAATTTGTGATAGAAAAGTTGTATCTTGCTAAGTCTTTGTAAGTTATCTCATTTTACTATCTTTTAATTATGAAGGACAGTTATGAATAACTAATTACTAACTTTGCTTTCAACAAGTGTGTTTTTCTTCTAGCACATAACAAATTTACGGCAAATTTAGTAGTAAAAATTATACGAAACTCTCTATTTTTTTGAACCAATCCTTTAAAGTATTCGAAAATCAATACTATTGTTTCGTTTTATCAAAAAAAGTAATTTAGTCTTGTCTTTTTGTTCTAATTTTTTCCTTATTTTTGGTCTGTTTCATTGCTTTATCTCTTATTTTATGTCTGTTTCCTCATTAGAATCTACTATTTATCAATCTGACAGAACTACTTTATCTGTATTTAATTATGCAGACTCAACTAATTCTATCAAACCCAAAACTATCCAAACTAGCAAAGTTACCTTAGTCGTTGTTTTGGAAGGAACTATTAATTTTGAATTTAAGGATTACAAACAAAACTGCACCGTAGGCGAATCTTTGATTATTCCTCCTCATAAAGCTGTTCGTTTGGAAACGATAAAAAATGATGACGAAAAACAAAATAAAAAAAATAAATCCAAAAAAAATGGTTGCTCTTGGTTAGAACTTCAAGTTCCTATCGAAACAGTCAATCTAACTATTTCACAACATAACAAAACAGGAGTAGCTGAAGAAGATTGTAAAATTAAGGTAGAAAATAATTCGGTTTGGCAGTTTGGTTCAACACCTATCAATGTTACGCATGACTCAAGTATCAAAAAAGCTATTACACGCTTGAATGATTTGTTTACAGAAGAACATTACAATAAAGATGTTTTTATAGATTTTACAATCAAGGAATTGATTTTGAGATTTGTCAGAACTCCAGCACGAGATAAAATTGAATTAGAAGAAAATGAGGAATTAGATGAAACCAATCCAAGTATTGAAGCTGTTTTGGATTATATAAAAGAACATATCGACGAGCCTATTTCTATTGATACTTTGACAGATATTGCCAGTATGAGCAAGGCTGCTTTTTTCAGAACTTTCAAAGAAACCTTAGATATTTCGCCGATTGATTATATAAATAGAGAACGTGTAGAAATTGCCAAAAATCGTTTGGTAGATATTTCGAAGTCGGTTACAGATATTTGTTACGAACTGGGTTACAATCACATGACTTATTTTATTCGTGTCTTTAAAAAGTATGAAGGAATTACGCCCAAACAATTTCAGATAAAACAGAATAAAGAAAATATAGAAAATAGTAAGAACGAGCAGGCAGAGAAGGATAATGAGGAGAAAGGGGAATAAACTCCAAACACAAACCAAACTGTTTTTACTCCCTTTTCGTATATTTATAAAAAATTGAGTGCGATAAAATTTTAGAATATGATTGTAAAAGAGAAAAAAAACGAACAAGAAATTTCTTTATTTTTAGAAAACATTATTTTTAATCAATCCGATTATGAACAAAATTTAAACGCAAAAGACCGAAAACAAAACGGAGTTTTTCTTACTAATTCTCTAACGACGATTGATAGTTTATTAGATATAATTGAAATTGATGCTACTATTTTTGATAAAAAAATACTTGAACCTTCTTGTGGACAAGGAATTTTTATTTTAAAACTACTTGATAACTTATACTCAAAATTCTCTGATAGCTTACTTATTTCAAAATTTATTTCAAATTCTATTTTTTTTATTGATATAGATAAAAAAATGATTGAACAGACAAAAAGTAATATTAAATCATTATATTATTTTTTGTTTGAAGAAGAATTTGAAGGCACTTTTAATGACCTAAATGAAGATTTTACTAAAAAAATTATTCTAACTAATTCTCTTTTTGAGGAAAAACAAGTTGGTACTTTTGATAATTTATACCAAAATTTTGATTACGTCATTGGAAATCCTCCTTATGTGAGTTTGTATGGAAGGCGAGATAAAAAAGAAAACGAACAACAACGAATCGATTATTTAAAGAATTACAATCAATTTCCAAATTCTGTAAAAAATGGCAAAATAAATTTGGTAATGCTTTTTATCGAACATTCTCTTGAATTATTAAAGGAAAAAGGAAAATTAAGTTTTATTATAGATATTTCATTTTTTGAAACGGCTTATCAACATACAAGAAAATTTTTGTTGGAAAACACACTTATTCAAGAGCTACAAATTAATATTCAAGATTTTGAAGTGGCGAGTGGACAAATTATAATTAAACTTTCTAAAGAAAAACCTACCACTAATTTATCAAATAAGGTAAAAATTATAGACCATCAAATACAAAAAGAGTATTTTATCAATCAATCAGATTGGTATAACTCAAATGATGAATATAAATTTAGATACAATAATTGCAAAATTTCTAAAGAAATAATTCAAAAAATAGAATCAAAAAATGATAAAACGTTGCTTGAACTCTATCCAAAGAAAAATCTAAGAACTTGTGTGATGCTTTTAGATATGGAAGATAAATTTACATTTACAGAAAAAAATGACAAAAATATAAGTTCTGATTTCATTTATCCTTATTATCAAGGCTCAAAATCATTATCTGAAAAATATGGAAAATTAGAATACAAAAAATACTTTCACTACAACAAGCCTTTACAAGATAAAATAAATGATGAGTTAAAAATAGAGCTTGAAAAACAAGGGATAAAAAACAAAAAACGGTTAGGCTTAGGAGAAACAATAATTTATGACAATCCTAAATTATTTATACGACAATCAGCAAAAGAAATAATTGCTACTTTAGATTTAGAAAAAAGTGCTGCAAATAATAGTTTGTATATTTTTTCGCTTCGCAATAATTCTGAAAAAACGATTGATTTTTTATATTTTTTGTGTGGTTTTCTAAACTCTGATTTAATTACCTATTATGCACAACAAAGAAATATAATACGATTTTCGAAAGGAAAACAACCTCAAATAAAAATCAAAGATTTGGGTTCTATTTTTATTCCTGTTGATACAGAATTTCAAACTAAAATTTCTTTTTTGTGTAAAGAAATCTATTTAAAAGGCGAGTTACAGTCAGAATTAAAGAAAACTATTGATACTTTGATTTATGAATATTATGATGTAAACGAGGAGGAAATACTGAAAATTGAACAAGCAATTAAGGACTTTTAAAATTTATATTTTTGATTTTTTCTTCTTGTTCTTTGTTTAATTCTTTCAAAAAATCAATTGTGATTTCGTCTTTTTTAGCTGTTTTGGGTTTTAAAATACCTGTTTTGAAATTTTCCAATTCTTGCTCTGCCTTTTTAAGTTTTCTCTCATTGGATTCAATTTTCTTTTTTAATAGAAAATCTAAAAACTCTTCTCTAGTTCTGTAAAGAGGTTCTGAAAATCCATTTACTTGCATTTGATTAGCTGGAGTAATTCGCATCGTCGCACTTACATTTTTAAGAAAATAAGATTTTACAAATAAATCATTGTGCTTTACAAATTCTAATCCTGTATTTTCATTCAATCCTATATAATAAATAATAACGTAAACCAAATAAAAATAACCATTTTGCATTAGTGTTATAACTTTGTCAGGCGTTCCACTATCTGGATTAGTATCTTGGTTTTCAATATTGAGAGCTTTAAAATCTATCCAAATTAATTCTTGATGTCCATCAAGTTCAAAAACAGTTTCAACGTCAAAAGGATTTTTAGTTTTTCCTTGAGGAGAAGCCACAGATTTTTTAAAATAAGTGTGCTTTTGTGTAAATTCCACAAATTTATTTTCAAGAAATTTGCTTATAGCATCTCCCACTCGTTCCCCTTTTTTGACTGCAATAGGTAATTTTGGATTTGCTACAATAATCTTTTCAACTATTTTATCTAGCTCTTTAATTATCAATTTTTCGTAATCTTGAATATTCATTGTATATGAGTATTAAAAAAATCAACAAAACATAAACCAAACTGTCTTCGCTCCATTTTCCTTTGCAAACTCTAAAAAACGTTTGAAGTTTCTTAAATCTTGTCCAAAATTCTTTTTATCAATATTAAAATCAGAAAAATAATATTCTGAATTAAGAGTATCATAATCTGTTGGCAATAAAAGTTTATTTAAGTCTTCTATTTTTGAGAGTTTTTCTATTAGGGAAGCTATTGTCGATAAAACTTCGTCTAAATTATTTTCTATCTCGGCTTTTGATTTTTCAGCATCATCTAATATTTTTTGTTCTGCTTCTTCATCTTGAGCAAGTCTTAATTCAAACTCTATTTGTTCTTCTTGTGGATACTCTAACATTTGATAAATAATGGAAATATCAACCTCTGTAATCTTTCCAATTTGGTTTAGCTCTGCCTCTTCCTCATTCATTATTACGTTTTCTCTAAACATAAAATTAGCGAATGTTCTGCTTAACCTATGACTTGTATATTGTTCTTCTGTTTCTTGCAAATCTTCGTACTTATCTGTCCAAAAGTATAAACTAAGTCCCATATTAAAAAAAAATTGAAATAAAAAACCTATTCCAATCACAAAATCAGAATAGGCTTATAAAAAATTTACTTCTCCACCACAGCAAAAAAATCAAAGCATTTATCGGCATCATCAGAGATAAAATAATCATCCATTGTAACCGAACTGACTAATGAATTATCTTTTTCTTGTAGTTTTTTACGATTCATTCTATTCAAAATATCATACGGAATTTGAAGAATTTGTCTAGGCAAGTTTTGTTCTAAATTAAAAATATCTAGCTTTTTGTATTTGGCAACCGATTCTTTATTTTGGTTGTAGTATTCCCAAATTTTTTCATTTCCTGTAATTCCTTTCAAATCTACTTTCGAAAAATATTTTTCTAAAAGTGTTTTGAGTTCCTGTGCTGTGTATTCTCTTACATGCCAAGGATTGCGAGTAAGCGAAAGTTTGATATTTGGTGTTGTGAGTATCATTTTTCCACCTTTTTTCAAAACTCGCTGAATTTCTTTGAGGTAAAAATTATCATCTTCGATATGCTCAATGACCTGCTGCGTAACAACGGTATCAAAACTTTCATCGGCTTGATTGGCAAACGGAGGAATATGTTGATTCAGAAAAGTAAATTCTGGATGTTGTTTTTGCAAGTGATTGATAAGTTCTTGATTTTTGTCAAGAGCTGTATAATGCGTACAATGAGGTTTGAAAAGCTCTGCACCTTTTCCCACGCCACAACCTGTTTCCAAGATGCTTCCACTTACATGTTTGACAGTTTGGTAATAAGCAAAAAGTAAACGCTGATGAATGACGTTATCGCTTGGAATGGTATAAGCTGTTATTTCGGTTGTTTTGAACATATTTTTATATAAAACATGTCGCTCGTGGGGACACGAGCAACGGTATTCTGCCATTTCATTTTTTTTATTCCATGTTACCATTGCTCGTGTCCCCACGAGCGATAGATAAACTAAAAACACAAAGGTCTTAATTTTTCTTGTAAAAACGCTATAAATTGGACTTTAAAAGCTTCAAATTCACATTTTATAGATTTTTTTGACTACATTTTAGTAGAAATTGATAAAAAATTTAAAATTTATTTATGCAATTCTCTAAACCTTTGCATCTATACACCAAAGATTAAACAAAAAATACAAATCACAATCAAAAAACTAACTCTATTTAATTATGAAAACTACTTTGAAATTTTCGCTTTATTTTTGGATACTTTTTATTCCATTTTTGACAGCTTGTGGTCAGTCAGACCCTTCTTATAAAACAGAGTCTGCTAGTGCTGATTATATTACAGAGGAATCTATGCCTATGACAGAATCGCCAGTTGCTAGTTTTGCAAACTACCAAGATGGAACAGAAGGAGGAACTTCTAATGAACCTATCGTACAAGGTTTACACGTTATCAAAACTGGCAATATGCAACTTCAAGTACAAGATTTGGATAAAGCTAAAGAAGAAGTTTTACAAAAAGTAAAAGCAAATAAAGGATTTACTTCGGCTGCTAATTATAATGATTACAGCTCTTCAAAGCAACAAACTATAACAATTCGTGTTGCTTCAAGTAACTTTGAAAATTTGATGAAGGATTTGGGAAGTATTGGATATATTGAAAGTCAATCACAAAACTCACAAGATGTAAGTGAAGAATTTGTCGATATTCAAGCACGTTTGAAGACAAAAAGAGAAGTAGAAACTCGTTATACAGAAATTTTGAAAAATGCCAAAACGATTTCTGAAATTTTGGAAATTGAAGACAAATTGCGTGTTATTCGTGAAGAAATAGAAGCAAAGGAAGGACGTTTGCGCTACCTAAAAGACCAAGTTTCATTAAGTACAATCAATCTAACACTTACTCAAAAATTAGAAAATTATTCCAAACCACCAAAGCGTTCATTTTTTAGTCGTCTGTTTGAAAATATGGGAGAAGGTTGGAGTGACTTCTTGATGTTTGTGGTTGGAGTGATGCGCCTTTGGGTATTTTGGATTCTTTTAGCAGGAATTATTTTTGGAATTGTGAAATGGAGAAAAGCTAGAAAAAAATAATTGAAATTATTTTTAAATAGTATTAGTAAATGATTTGTATGATAATTGTATTTATCTTCATTCATCATATAAATCATACAGATCATTTACCAATCAGTTCAAGTATTTTTACAATCTAGCCGTTACTTTAGATTTATCAAATTTTCCTTTAATATCATAAATAACCGTTTTTTCATGTTTTAGATTTTCAAAATCTAGTGCTTCAAATTCTTTGTGAGAAACTGCCAAAACGATAGCGTCATAATTTCCAGTCGGTTCTTTTATCAAATCAAGATTGTATTCGTGTTTTACTTCGGCTGTATCTGCCCAAGGGTCATACACTTCCACATCTGCCCCAAAATCTTGAAATTCTCTAATGACATCAATCACTCTTGAGTTTCTAATATCAGGACAATTTTCTTTAAATGTAATTCCTAAAACTAAAATTCGTGCGCCTTTTACGCTGCTACTTCTCTGAATCATTAATTTTACTACTTTTGCAGCCACAAAAATCCCCATTGTGTCATTGATTCTTCTTCCTGCCAAAATTACCTCTGGATGATACCCCAAGCTTTCGGCTTTGTAAGTCAGATAATACGGATCAACGCCTATACAATGCCCACCAACTAACCCCGGTTTGAAGGGTAAAAAATTCCATTTTGTACCTGCTGCTTCCAACACTTCAAGCGTATCAATATCCATTTTATCAAAAATAAGAGCCAATTCATTGACAAAAGCAATATTCAAATCTCGCTGTGCATTTTCGATGACTTTTGAGGCTTCGGCTACTTTGATAGAAGAGGCAAGGTGCGTTCCTGCTGTAATAATTGAGCCATAAAGCGTATTGAGTTCTTGTGCAATTTTGGGCGTACTTCCACTCACTACTTTTTTGATTTTGGAAATTGTATGTTCTTTATCCCCTGGATTGATGCGCTCAGGTGAATAGCCACAAAAGAAATCTTGGTTAAATTTGAGTCCACTTTCTTTTTCTAAAATAGGAACACAATCTTCTTGCGTACAACCTGGATAAACTGTCGATTCATAGACAACAATATCTCCTTTTTTAAGTACTTTTCCTACCGTTTTTGAGGCTGCAAGAATAGGCTTTAAATCGGGTTTTTTGTATAAATCAACAGGCGTAGGAACGGTTACAATATAAATTGTAGCTTCTGTAAGTTTTTCGATACTGGCAGTAAAAGAAAGCTTTTTTGCTTCTTTTAGTCCTCCAGTATTTACTTCAAGTGTTCGGTCATATCCTTTTTTGAGTTCGTCTATGCGATTTTTGTTAATATCAAAACCGATTGTCGTATATTTTTTACCAAACTCAACAGCCAAAGGCAAACCTACATAACCCAAACCAATAATTGCTAATTTATATGTCATAGAAAGAAGACTTTGTTTTTTCTTGAATCAAAGAAGAAGAGAAAACTAATTTTAGTTGTTTTCAGTTCACAAAGTAGCTAATTTTTATTTACATAAAAAAATTAATAAAATTTATTCGTAATTATTTACAGAATTATTTATTTATCCATTTTGAGAGTTACGTAATTCATCTATTTGCTTCAATATTTCTTCTGCTTCGGCAGTTTTGAGGTCGCTGGCTTTTCTATCTGAACGAGATAATTTAAAGGCTTCTTCACTCATTTTTTTATAGGTTTCTGTCAGTTTATCAATTTTTGCTTGAATTGGGTCTTTTTTCTTGAATATGCCAAACATAGTTTTTTATTTATTGATGAATTATAAATTATTAGTTGTTAATGAATGGCTAACAGCTTGTTTGAGGTTTTGTTTTGCGTTTTCTGAATCATAAAAAAAGTCATCAACAAAATTATTTTGTTGATGACTTTGGGTGCATCTCAAGATGTCGCTTTATTAATTTTATAGTTGTAGGGAAATGGCAAGCCTTTTCCTTCCATACAGTTTTTTCCCAATTCAAAATGCTAGTTTAGGAAAAGGCAAGCCTTTTCCCTACTAAAAACGACATTTTGAGATGCGTCCATGACTTTTTTAGATAACACACTAAATTATGTTCTACATTTGGCATTTAGAAACGAAGTTCTACCAATTCCCAAAATTCTTTTACTTCGTCATTCTGAAAATTCCAATCATATTTCATAATATAATTATTTTTCAAAAACATAATTGCTTCTTTATGTGTCGCACAACGGTCAATTCCTGTAAGGGCATCTTCTAGCTCATCTTGATTATTTCCAAACAATTTTTTAGTAAAAAGAAATTTTTGATTGAGCGTAATGAGTTCCTTAATTGTTTTTCCAGAAGGCTTAAAACGTTCTGCAAAAGTAGGTGCTTCTGTGTCAGCACCTGTTGTATATTTATCAGCAAAAGTAGGTGTTTTAGCTGTTTCAGGCTGTTTAGGTATTGTGCTTGTAGCCGTTACTGGAGTGCCATTTTTTTTCTCTTCACTCATAAGATTAGAAGCAGAATAACTATTACTTTCCCCTTCTACTTCCTCACGCCTGTAGGATTTGAACAAAGGAGCATCTTCTTTCGGTATTTCTTGAACTTTTTTCTCTACTCTTTCTACTGGCTTTGAAATACTCTCAACCTTCTCTTCTACTTTCTTCTCTATGTGCATAACTTCAGAAGGAGCAAAATTAGTCGTTTTTTCTGTTTCTTCTTCAAAAGAAGTATCAAAAAAATTTTTAGTTTCTTCTTTCTGAGGAGTTGCTTCTGCTACTGGTTGAGGAGTTTTTTCTGCTACTTTTTCGGCTTGCTGGTTTTGGTCAGTAAAAGTAACAAACTCTTGAATTTTGAGAGGTACAATATCTCCAAGTTGGCGCAAAATCGTTTTTGGATCATCATATTCTACATTATTATCTACAATATTTCCGATTGTATCAATTGCTTTTGTAGTCGAAATCATTCCTGCATCGCTTTTTTCTTCTAAACCTCTAACAATTTGCTCAAAGAGAATTTTGTGTGTCTTGACATATTTTAGAGCAGGTTTGAATTCTTCATTTACACGAATTGTACCTCCATTTTGCGCCAGTTTCTGAATTTCTTGCTCATAGAAAACATAAGGAGCTAACAATAATTGAATCGTATCAGCAACCGACTGTGTAACCAGTTTTTCAAAAGTAGCTTGGTCAATAGAAATATTTCGAGAAAGCATATTCATAAGTTTCTCCAAAAGAGCCTTAATTTCTGGATTTTCGTAATCAAAAAACGGACTTTTGATTTTGGCATTATCAGCCTGCCATTTTTCGAAAAGAATTTTGATGATAAATAAATTTATCTGTTTGATTCCACAAAAATCGGTAAGCTGAGAACCTGTTATGCGTTCATGTTTTGCAAAAAAATCCGAACAAACGGCTTTAGCGAATGATTCAGCATAAGCAAGAACAGCGTTATTATTTAATTTACTTGCCATAATTTTATTAGTAATTGTGTTTGGATATTATTTTTTAATGGATTGAATTCTATTTTTTTGTGTTTCTTTCTTCAAATTTTTACTTGGAATTGCAAGTTCGTAAAAATGATAAGTAATTGCCTTATTTTGATGTACTTTTTAAAGACTTTTTTAGAAAAATGTATTAAAAATTTTTATATTTCTACTTCTCCTAAAGCTATTCTAAAATTTTATCTAAAAATACGAAAACAATTTGAACTCTATTTTATTTTAGTAGTCTAAATTATTGCCTTATTTCAATAATCATTATTTTTCAAGTACTAAGAAATAGTAAAAAAAAACACTTTTTTCTTGTTCTGTTTTTCAATTTAGTTTCTTGATTTCCAAAATATTGCCAACAATGCCAAAAATCACAATTCAGAACATGAACGCCGTAGAATTTTCGGCAGACACAAAAAAAAGCCTGTTACAAAACATTTTAGATGAGCAAATAGACTGGTTACACTCCTGTGGAGGAAAAGGAAAATGTACGACTTGCAAAATGATTGTCAAAGAAGGGAGCGAAAATCTAACACCAAAAGGAAGCGTAGAAAAAAACTTTTTTGAGTTAGAAAAACTAAAAGAAAACGAGCGTTTGGCGTGTCAATGTAGCTTCAAACACAAGGTAGAAGAAGACACAAAATTAGTCATCTGTGCAGCCGATGAAAATAAACTTCCTCATATTGAGTATTCTGCTTGCTAAAAACACAATCAACTGAAAATCAATCTGTTATTTTTAAATATACATAAAAAAACCATATTCTAGGTATTAGAATATGGTTTTTGTTTTTCGAACAGACTAGGAAGTCTGTTATACGTATTTTTATTTTGCGAAAAGCTGATCTATATTTTTGAAGGCTTTAAACTCTAGTGCATTATTTTCTGGGTCTAAAAAAAACATCGTTGCTTGTTCGCCTACCTTTCCCTCAAAACGCAAATAGGGTTCAATGACAAATTTTATATTTTGAGATTTTAATTTTTGAGCTAATTCTACCCAAGTATCCCATTCCAAGACCACTCCAAAATGAGGAACTGGCACATCGTGTCCATCAACAGGATTCGAAACAGGTTTTTCTGTTACAAATTCACTTTGAGGTTTTTGATGAATGACAAGTTGGTGTCCAAAAAAGTTAAAATCTACCCAATGTCTATCACTTCGTCCTTCCGAACAGCCCAAAATATCTTTATAAAATTGACGGCATTTTTCTAAATCAATAACAGGAATAGCTAGATGAAAAGGTTGCATAGTTAATATTTGTGTTTTCTATGTAAAGCCTTAAATTTAAGAAATTATTTTTTGACAAATTTTTCTGTAATTACTTGTCCTGTTTTTAGATTAGATATTCTGAGAATGTACAATCCTTTTGAAAAAGAAGATAGGTTTTGAGTAAAGTTTTGAATTCCTTTTTGATAGTTTTGAATGTTCTGAGTTATTGATTTTCCATTACTATCAAAAATCTCTAATTGAATTTCTGAATTGGAAGAAGGAATTGCCAAAACAAAATTGATAGTATTTTGAGCAGGATTTGGATACATTTTTTGAAGCTCAAAATTTGTAATTATACCTTGATTATCAATGGCGATTGTTTTGGTATAGGTAAATGTTCCATCCAAATCTACTTGTTTCAATCTATAATAATTGATTCCATTTTGTGGCTCTTTATCCCAATACTGATAGATTTGATTTTCTAAATTGTTATTTCCAGACTTCAAATCTCCTATTTTGATAAAATCCATAGCATCATTGCTTCTTTCAATTTCAAAATGAGAAGCATTAAACTCTCTAGCTGTTGCCCAATGCAATAAATTTTGGTCTTTTACTTTCTCTCCTCCAAACTCTGTAAACTCTAAAGGTAAAATTGCACAGTCCAAACCTGCCGTTCCTGAAAAGTTCAAATTAAATCCTGAACTAGAGATTGCATAGTTATTGACCAATAAATAATAACGTTCTCCTGCCGTTACAGCTACATCTGCATTTATTGGTGTTGATCCACCAAAAGCACCTTGTGAATTTGAAGTCCCTCCATTTACACCTGTATTACCTGCACCTGCAGTAGATGCTGAAAAATTACACGATACTACAGTTCCATTTGCGTTAATATCTGTACAAAAAGATCCTTCATCTCTATATAAAAGAAAATCGTAATCATCAGAAGTAGTTTGTGGAGCAATAGGGTAAACGCACGAAAAAAAAATGTACTCGTTTAAAGCAAATCAAGCTAGTTTTTAACTTTGCAAATTGAATTTACTCTGATAGTTAAAGTGTGTTTAAACATACTGAAAGCAGTATAAAAAGTTTCGTGCGTTTACCCTAGTGGAGCAACAAGAAACTGCAAAATGCCATCAGTTTGTATTTCAAAATTTATCCATACAGATTGTCTTTCTGTCGGATCATTAATTCCATCATCGAAACAATTCCCCAAATTAGTATCAGTTTCTCCTTCTCCAAAACTATTTGTATTAAATGCTGTACTACTACATAAAGGTAAACTTACATCACAATCAGAATATTGATTTTGGACACAAATATCAAATGTTCCTTCTCCTCCTCCAAGCTCCCATACACGCAAATAATAGGTATTTCCTCCTATTAGGTTATATTCCAGTATCCTTGACATTAATCCAGCTCCACCATCATCATCACAATCTACAGAAACAAGTGAGCCACAAGTACCATCAGGCGCATGATAGAGTTCCATTCCACTGTCTGTAATCGTACCTGCCTCTGTATCAATAACTACCTGTCCTCCTGCTGGAGCTACAAATTTGTACCATACATCTGCGGCTCCTACACCACTTGCACAAGAGGGTGCTCCTCCAAAAGTATCACTATATGTTCCTCCTTCGTTTGTAATTTCTCCAAATGCACACTCAAACTGCCCTACAGGTAAATCAATTGCTCCTGTACATTCGTCATTGGCTAGAGGGGGAGGTGGACTAACCACACAGATATTACCACTCATAGTATTATTGCCTCCAGCATCAAAGCGTATAACTCGTATTAGATAGGTCGTCCCAATTACAGTTGTTACTGCTAATACTTCCTGTGTATTATTATTTTCTGCATTTCTACAACCTACTTCTGTAAGTCCTCCACAACCTCCTTGATATACTGCAAAAGCAACATTTCTATTTGCAGTTACAGTAATTGTACTTGTAGTGTTAGTGGCAACAAAAGAGAACCAACCATCTGCTCTATTATTCGCATCAGTAACACAAGTAGCAGCGACTACTGCATCTCGTGTAAAAGCATTAGTAATAGAATATGCCGTATTAACACACGTTGCAGAAGGGTTTAATGAAACTGCTCCAGCACAAGCATTTGATTGTGCATATATATTTATAGTAAAAAAGCAAAACAAGAAAGTAATTGCTATAGTGTAGAGTAGATAATTTTTATATTCCATAAATGATTAAGTAAGTTAATTTAAATTATATTTAAACTAAAAATAACGATAAAATATGGATTTAGAGCTATTTTAGCAAAAAAATTGCAAACAATTATAAATCCAATCCGTTTCAGTTTGTTATTTTAAATCCAACACGAGGAATGTTTTCTATTTTTATAGCTGAATCTTCTTTCAAGTATTTTCGTAATCTTGAGATAAAAACATCTAGGCTTCTTCCTAAAAAATAGTCATCATCTCCCCAAAGTTCTTTTAGGATAAACTCTCTTCTCAACACTTGTTCTTTGTTTTGGCAAAAAAGATTCAATAATTCGGCTTCTCTTTCAGTAAGAGCGTGTTTTTTTGGGAAGGAGAAATTAAAGATAAATTTTTTACATCAAAAGCATAATTTCCTCAGCAATTCCCAATGTAACACGATTTTGATTTAAAATCGAAAGTTTAGGCGTTTTTTAGCTAAAAAAATCAACATTTAAGAGAG
>PFKD01000250.1 GCA_002784125.1 Flexibacter sp. CG_4_10_14_3_um_filter_32_15 | reverse complement strand
ATTTATTTTTTATTATCATTCTACAAAGGTTACGCAACTTTGTTGCTAGGAAAGGACTATTTTAGATTTTATAAATGTCACTCATGTTAGAGTATAAAACTTATTGTTTTTTGATGCGATTTATTTATTCGGTTTATGGGCGCATCTCAAAATGTCGTTTTTAGTAGGGAAAAGGAAAGCCATTTCCCTACAACTATAAAATTAATAAAGCGACATCTTGAGATGAACCCTCGGTTTATCTGATATTTTATTTTAAGATTAGTTTCCGTATATTAGCCGTTCTGTTTAAAATTGTGATACAAACAGAAATCAAAATTGAATATCTGTATATCAAAAAGTACTCAATCAATAACGCTGCTCATTTAACGAATCATTTAATAAAAAATACGTAAACAAAATGCCATACAACGAAAACCAAAACGAACTATTTAAAAAACACAAACTTACTTCTGAGTCTATTTCAAATGAAGGAAAAGCTGAAAAACCATATCAGCCCGATTTGCACGATATGGAAGGAAACTCTACTTCTACAGATCTATTAGAAGGCAGAACAGACGAAGAAAAACGCTTGGTTAGAGCTTTCCAAAAAAAAGATTGGAGCGAAATAAAATCAGCAAACTCTTGGGTTATCTTTAAGGTAATGGCAGAATTTGTAGAAGGATTTGAAAAATTAGCACGAATAGGTCCTTGTGTTTCTATTTTTGGCTCGGCTCGTACATCTCCTGACCACGAATATTACAAACTAACAGAAGAAATTGCAGCCAAATTAGTTCGTCATGGTTATGGCGTAATTACTGGTGGAGGACCTGGAATTATGGAAGCTGGTAATAAAGGAGCAAGGTCAGAAAAAGGAAAATCGGTAGGTTTGAATATCGTTTTGCCTTTTGAGCAGGGGGCAAATGCGTATATCGATTTGGATAAACTTATCAATTTTGATTATTTCTTTGTTCGTAAAGTAATGTTTGTAAAATATTCTCAAGGATTTATCGTCATGCCAGGTGGTTTGGGAACATTAGATGAGCTTTTTGAGGCTTATACACTTATTCAAACCAAAAAAATTGCTCGTTTTCCTATCGTTTTAGTAGGTAAAGAATTTTGGGGTGGAATGATGGACTGGATAAAAACAACCGTCTTAGAGAAAGAAAATAATGTAAGTACTGAAGATTTGAATTTAATTAGCTTAGTAAATACGGCTGATGAAGCCGTAAAAGTAATTGATGATTTTTATTCTCAATATTTACTTTCTCCGAATTTCTAAGATATTATTCTTTTATAAAAACTTTGTCAGTAGTTTTTTGTAATCAAAAATAACTCTGAGAATAGTTTAATTCATTATCTAAAATGATACTTTTTGTAGCAGCTATTTTATTTGGAATCGGAATTTTGATTGTCTTGACAAGAAAAAATGCAATGCTAGTTTTGATGGGAATCGAACTGATGCTAACCTCTTCGATGCTCAATTTTATTGCTTTTTCGAAGAATATGGAGGCACATTTATTTGTCCTTCTTATTATTGTCGTAGCTGCTGCCGAAATTACGATTGCCCTTGCTTTAATTCTGAAAATCTATAAGTATTTTGGACATATTGAACTAGATAAGGTTTTAGAAAAAGAGTAATTATTTTTTATAAGTCGTTCGTGGGGACATGAGCAACGGTAAAATAAACATACTACCATTGTTCGTGTCCTCAAGAGTGATAAAAAGCATAAACAAGAAATGCTCAATCAATTTATAGAAAAAATAAAAGAGAGTTTAGAAAATCGTAGTTTTATCAAAATTACACTTTCAAATTTTATAGCGATTCAAGAAAATACTGCCGTTGTTGGTGTCCTGACCAATAACACAAAAACAACACTCAAAAAAATCTTGATTCGTAAAACGATTATCAAAAGAGAAGAAAAATTGACTTTTGTGTATCGGCATAAAACGAATGACATTACCAAAAACTATTCTTTTGAAGAAGGAATAGATAAAATTATAACATTTCTTACAAAATATAATTCTGTCAAAAATTTAGAAAATGATACAGGTTTTTTCAATCAAGCCATTTTATTTACAACAGATTTTGATTTGCATCTAAAGAATGTAAGCAAAAAGCCAACAGTTCAGTCCCAAAAAGCAACTCAAATACCTACTCAAAAACAAGCTGTTTCACTTTCGCATGACAAACAGAAAAAACGAGCTATCCAAACAAAAGACCAAAAAGGAAACTCAAAAAACTACCTTCAAGCGCTAAAAATAACAGATAATACAGGAAAAGTTTACAAAAACGCACAAGACAAATACAAACAAATCAATCAATATATTGAAATTTTGAGTGTTTTATTAAAGCAGTTACCTTCTCAAAAACCATTGCAAATTACAGACATGGGAGCAGGAAAAGGTTATCTAACTTTTGCTTTATACGATTATTTGAAAAATAACTTGAAACTCAAAATAAATACAGTTGGTGTAGAGTTTAGAAAAGATTTGGTAGAGCTTTGTAATCAAATTGCAAAAGAATCAAGTTTTGATAATCTTAGTTTTGTAGAAGGAACGATAGAAGAATATCAAATCAAATTAGAACAAACAACAGAAGAAAAAACGCATGTTTTAATAGCTCTTCATGCCTGTGATACTGCGACAGATGATGCAATTTTCAAAGGAATTGAAGCCGATGCCGAATTGATAGTTGTTGCGCCTTGTTGTCATAAACAGATTCGAAGAGAAATAGAAAGTAAAAAAACTAAACACAAACTATCTCCTTTGACAGATTACGGTGTTTTCTTGGAGCGACAAGCCGAAATGCTAACTGATACGATGCGCTGTTTACTTCTCAATTATTGTGGCTATCAAACCAAAGCTGTTGAGTTTATTTCTGATGCACACACACCAAAAAATGTTTTATTGATTGCCACCAAAAAGGAAAGTTTTTTAGAATCAACTAAAAAGACTGAAAGACTGAACGAATTTGAAGAATTAAAATCTTTTTTTGGAATAGAAACACATTATTTAGAGAAATTGATTCTAAAATCGTAAATCGTCAGTAGAAACCGATAACGGCAAACATTTTTTATGTAATTTTGTATTCTAATCTTATAAAAAAAAACTTTGAACCAGCAACCAGCCAATATTTTGATTCCTATAAAAAATACTCTCGTTAGTGATAATGTAGCTCTTACTCAATTTGTCTGTAATTTAAGCAAATGCAAAGGCGCATGTTGTGTAGAGGGAGAAATGGGCGCACCTTTAGAAGATAACGAACGCCATATTTTAGAAGATATTTATGAAGATGTAAAACCATTTTTGACTGAGGAAGGAATTGAAGCCATAGAAAAGAATGGAAAATATGTCTTAGATGAAGATAATGAGTTTTCGACAACTCTGATAGAAAGAAATACTGCCTGTGCTTATGTTACTTATGACGAAAAAGGAATTACAAAATGTGGAATAGAAAAAGCCTTTGAAGCTGGAAAAATTGATTATCAAAAACCTATTTCTTGTCATTTGTATCCGATTCGTATTACAAAATATGCTAGTTTTGATGCTGTAAATTATGACGAATGGGAAATTTGTAGCCCTGCTTGTAGCTTAGGAAAAGAATTAAAAGTACCCGTTTATAAATTTTTGAAAACGCCTTTGATTCGAAAATATGGAACAGAATGGTATGATGAATTGGCTACGTTTATTGAAAAGGAATTATTAGAAACGAGGGATTAGGGACGAGAGAAGAGGGGAATTTCAAATGCCTTTAAACATTAGAATTTCTTTTTCAATAAAATTATCAAAATAACTTCAAAAAGTAATTCCCACGTCCCTCTTCCCTAGCCCCATTAATCATTCGCCAGTTCCAAAAGTGTTTCATAGTAATTTCGTTTCTGCATTTTGGATTTTAACCATGCATAAAAAGCCATTTCTTGAAGGTCTTCTTTTTGTGTGGTTTCTGCAAATGTAATTACTTTTTCTACTTTTTCTAAAAAATCAGCATTCGTAACTCGTTGTGGATAGCGCATATATTCTTCCAATAAACTCAAAAAAGGTTTGCTGTTTTGATAATTTGATTGTACTAAAAGAGAGGCATATTTTTGTTTTATTTTTGAAATGATTTTTCGTGCAATATCATCATTTTTGAGTTCGAATTGTAAAACTGCTTCTATGAGCCATTTTCTAACAACCCATTCTTTGCCCATTTTTTTTTCTACCCACGCATCAGAATGTCCAAAATCTAGTAAAACTTTGTGTGCTTGTTTGAAATTATCTTTTTGAAAGTGATAAAAAACGAGATTCAGATGTGTATTCAAAATATCATTTGTAGAAAGAATTGCCTTATTTTTTTTGAGTAAATTTTCTAGTAACTGAATAGCTTTTTCTCTTTCATTTGTGAAAGCAAGATTTGCAGCCGTAAGAAGTGTAAATTTTGAATAAAAAGACGTTTTATAACTCTTTGAGTTTTTGCTAGAAGATTCTAAAATACTTTTAAATTCATCAAGGTAGTTGAGTGATTCTTTGAATTTTTTATTTCGATATAAAACGTGTGCCAACATATAAAGAAGCGATAATCTATAATATTGATTCTTTTCAGAAATCATTGTATCGCTTATTAGTTCGTCATAATTTGCTCGTAAAAAAAACTCAAAATTGTAATAATCCTTTTTTGCTACAACGGCATTTCTAGCAATAGAAAGTAAATTGAAACGAACACGAGGACGCTCACTAACAGCTTGAGTCAAGTTCCATTCTTCCAAAATCTGAGTCATTATTGTATCAAAATCCAAAACTTTTCCTTCTCGTTTGGCTTCTGCTAGTTTATTTTTCAAAATACAGTTGGCGATGTGCGCTCGTTCTTCTGCTTCTGCAAAGACTTTATTTTGATTGCGTAATTCTAAAAGATATTCAAAAGGAGGTGCAAATTCATTGTCTGTATTAGCTAAAGCAAGGTTATAAATTGAATTGAGAAGATGATACTGTTCGTTTTCTTGTGCTTGATTTTCTGCTTTTTTGAGGTATTTCCAAGCAATATTTTCCAAGTTTACTTCAAAAAGATAATGGCAAAGTGATAGTATTCCCATAATATCTGTGCCTTCAATGGTTTGGTCGGTACTTCTTGAAAGCGTAATAAAATCGATAAAATGCTGCATCAATCTTCTACGAAGCGCATGATAAGCAACTTTATTTTTTGTTTTGGGATACAGTTTTAGTAATAATTCTTTTCCATTATAGATAGTTTCTTCTTGTAAAAGTTCTAAAAGTTGAAGGTCTTTTCTGTTTTTACGGATTTTTTGACGCTGCACAAAAGCGTGAAGAGCTTTTTTTTCTTCTTCCGAAAAAGTGTCTAAAATAGAACGAAGGTTATCCATGGAATAAATTTAGAGTTTAGAAGTCAGAATTTAGAAATAACGAAATAAAGTAGGGAAAATGGATTGTATTTTTCTAGTGCTGTCTTTTCAAAATAAAATAGAAAATAGAGCATAGAAATTACCAAAGATACAATATATGCAGCAAAACACCATTTTTCCACTCTTTTGAATCTATGAATAAAAGTGAAACTATGGTCATAATAAGATTTAGTGAAAGAAGAGCAACTGCACCCATTCCAGCCACGATTAGTTTTCCTGCCTCTTGTATTGAATCACTCCAAAGCATGCCATAACTAGCCATTTTTTCCAGTAGTTTTTAAAAAGATTAGAGAAATAAAAACACAGAATGTATTTATAATAATTAGTAAAAAACACAAATTTCTAAGCACATTTATAACTATACTTACAATTGGAATTGAAAAAGAAGCAACTTGTAAAAATAATAAATACCCAATAATTAGAAAGCTGATTATCAAAACTCCATTCGTAATCAAGACAGGTTTCTAAGAACTTTTTGTATCTAATTTGTTTGCTAAGTCTAATATTTGTTCCATCGAATTTGTAAGGTATAAAACTGAATAAATTAATAATAAAACAATTTTTCAAATTATTCTACCGTTGTAGTATAAAATTGCAAAATATTTCGTATATTATGTTGGTAGAGTGTAATATAAAAGGTTGCTTTAGGCTTAAATTTAGAAGTTTACTCTACAAAAGTTGAGATAAATAAGAGTTTTATTAAATTTTTATTAAAAAAGTAATTCAAGATACGCTTTATTACAAATGCCATTTATCGAATTTGTATGCTTTCAATACTAAATTTATGAAAATAAATTGATATATTGCTTTTCTATCGAATAGGAATAAGTTGAATAAGAATAAGTTAGAATAAGAATAAGTTAGAATAAAATCAAAATAAGATTTTTATGTATAAGATTTTGAGAATACTATTATAAAGTACAAATTATCAAAGTCTATTTGCATTTGTTCTTAACAATTCCTTAATTTAGGGAAAAATAGCGATTTATTTGTGATGTTTTTAAAACAAATAATCATAAAAAATAAATTCGCACCAAAATAAAAATATAAAAAAAAGTAATTGAGTTTATTTTAAATACTAAATTAAATTTTTATTTCTATAAAAAAATACTATCCAAAACACGCATCAACTCACACAAATACACTAAAAATCTATGTCTGTGGCTACGTCGCTTCCAAAAATTTTGTTTGAGGGAGTAAATTCAATCATTTATTACCGAGATACTAGCGAGTGGAATACACCCGTTATTATTAAAGTTATTAAAAATGATTTTCCGACTCCTACACAGCTTATTCAGTTTAATAATGAGTATGAATTTACGAAAGACCTCAAAATTGAGGGAATCAGAAAGGCATACAAAAAAGATAAACTAGAGGGTAAGCCTGCTCTTGTATTGGAGTATTTTTCTGGAATTACATTCAAGAAGAGTTTTTTTGAAAATTCTTGGACATATAAGGATTTTCTTAAAGTAGCTATAAATGTTGCTGAAGCACTCGGACAAGTACATCAAAACCATATTATTCATAAAGATATTAATAGTAATAACGTTTTGGTCGATTTGGCAACACACCGTATCAAAATTATTGATTTTGGTATTTCTTCACGTATAGATACTCGTGTGCAAGACCTTCGAAGCCCTGATGCTTTAGAGGGAACACTTGCTTATATTTCACCTGAACAAACAGGTAGAATGAACCGTGCTGTTGATTATCGTTCAGATTTGTATTCTTTGGGAGTTGCTTTTTATGAAATTCTGACAAGTAAATTACCTTTTACGGCTGCTGATTCTATCGAATTGGTTCACTGTCATTTGGCTCAAAAACCACAACCTCCTCATCAAGTCAATCCAACTGTTCCTCGTGTTCTTTCTGAAGTTGTGATGAAACTTTTGGAAAAAAATGCAGAAGACCGTTATCAATCTGCTTTCGGACTCAAAACGGATTTAGAGCTTTGTTTGAAAGGCTTTGTTGCCAATGGAAATGGTAAAATTGATTATTTTAATCTAGGGCAAGAAGACTACTCAGACCGTTTTTCGATTCCTCAAAAATTATATGGTAGAGAAGATGAAGTAAAATTATTGCTCAATTCTTTTGATAGAGTTTCGAATGGAGCTACCGAACTTGTTTTGGTAGAGGGATATTCTGGAGTAGGAAAAACATCACTAGTCAATGAAACGCACCGTTCGATTACTGAAAAACGAGGCTATTTTATAAAAGGAAAATTTGATCAATATCAAAAAAATGTTCCTTATTCTGCTATTATTCAAGCACTTAATGAATTTATAGATTATTTACTTACTGAGAATAAAGATTCATTAGCTGATTGGAAACGAAAAATAAATAAAGTATTAGGCAAAAACGGACAAATTTTATTAGATGTTTTGCCAAATTTAGAAATGATTATTGGAGAGCAGCAGCCCGTCCAAGAGCTTCCTCCTAA
Organism: Flexibacter sp. CG_4_10_14_3_um_filter_32_15; assembly: GCA_002784125.1. GTDB lineage: Bacteria > Bacteroidota > Bacteroidia > Cytophagales > Bernardetiaceae > Bernardetia. Next base: position 12,216 of record PFKD01000250.1, on the reverse strand, counting down.
TGAAGCAAAAAATCGTTTCAATTATATTTTTAAATCTTTTATTCGTGTAATTAGTCAGAAAAAACACCCTATTGTTCTTTTTATTGATGATATGCAGTGGGCAGACGCAGCTTCTCTGAATCTTCTTAAAGTCTTGATGACTGATAATGAAAATCGTTATTTGCTTATCGTTGGCGCATACCGTGATAATGAGGTTAGTTCGGCACATCCGTTGATGGTAATGGTGAAGAGTTTGCAAGAGCAAAAAGCACCTCTTAGTTCGATAGTACTAGACAATTTGGGGTACGAAGACATCGAAAAATTAGTTACAGAGTCTTTAAAAGCTCAAATTCTTCAAGTCAAACAGCTTTCGTATCTTATTTATAGAAAAACACACGGTAATGCTTTCTTTGCTACTCAGTTTTTAGAGGCTCTGCATGAAGAAGGTTTATTACATTTTGATACAGAATTAAAGCAATGGCAATGGGATATTGTCAAGATTGAAGAGAAGAAAACGACAGATAATGTAGTCGAGCTTATGACTGCAAAAATAGAAAAACTTCCATCTGATACACAAGAAGTATTAAAATATGCTGCCTGTGTAGGTGATAAGTTTGATTTGCAGATGCTTCGTAGTGTGAGTGGACTCAATTTAAAAGATATTTTTGATAGAATTTGGGTAGCAATAGAAGAAGGAATGATACTTCCTTTAGATGATGATTACAAACGTATTGCAATTCTTAGTGAAGACCCTGCCCTTGAGCAGCGAGTAAATGCACGCTTTAAGTTTTTACACGATAGAGTTCAACAAGCTGTGTATTCTCTTATTCCTGAGAGCCGTCGTTTTGAGATGCACTATAAGGTAGGTAAGATAATTAAAGATAATACGCCAGACGGACAATTGGAAAGTAAAATCTTTGATATTGTTAATCAGCTTAATGTAGGAGTTGCACTTTTGGAAGACCAAGAGGAGCGTTACGAACTTGCCCGTTTGAATCTTATTGCAGGAAGAAGAGCCAAAGCATCGGCTGCTTACGAACCTGCTTATGATTATTTTTATGCAGGAGTTGCGCTTTTAGATGTAGTAGGCTGGACAGATGAATATATTCTTGCTTTGCGTTTACACAATGAAGCTGCTGAGGCTGCTTATTTGAGTGGGAACGGCAATGGGATGGAACAGTTTGTAAATAGTGTTCTGACCAATGCAAATGACTTTTTGGATAAAGTAGCCGTTTTTGACACCAAAATTCAGTTCCTTATCTCTAAAGGAAAAATGCAGGAGGCAATTAAGCTCGCTGTCAGTATACTCAAAAAACTCAAAGTAGGATTTCCTAGAAAAGTAACCAAAATTCATCTAGTACGTGAAATATTCCGTATTAAAGGGCTCATGACAGGCAAGAAAATATTTGACTTGGCAAATCTTCCAAAAATGAAAAACAAGAAGAAACTAGCTGCAATGAAAATTTTAGCAGGCATTAGTTTGGCTGCCTATGTAAGTGGTTCTCCTTTGTATCCAATGATTATTTTCAGACAGGTTCAGTTATCTATCAAATATGGAAATGCACTTGTTTCGACGTATGCTTATTCTTCGTATGGAATTATTTTGTGTGGAGTAATTGGAAATCTGAATGCAGGTTATCGTTTTGGAGAACTTGCTATAAAGCTATTAGACCAGCATGACTCTGAACGCTTTAAGGCTAGAACCTATATGGTTACTAATATAACGATTCGTCATTGGAAAGAACCTTTAGAAAATTCTTTAAAGCCATTAGTAAAATCATACAGAAAAGGAATTGATACAGGATTTTTTGAGTATGCAGCATTTTCTATTTTTATGTATGTGTATTACCGTTTTGCAACAGGTAAGGAACTCAATGAAGTAGAAAAAGAAGCCAATATGTATATTGGAGCTACGTATGATTTAAAGCAAATAAATCCGTATCACAATATCAAATTACTTCGTCAAACATTTTTGAGTTATTTGGGAAAAACTGAAAATCCTGCTGTTTTGGAGGGTGAGGAATACCCATTAGAACTTCAAGAAGAGATTTTAGAAGGAGGAAATACAGCTTCTATTTGTTTGCATTTCTTTATGAAAGCCTCTTTGAGCTATAATTTTGGAGAAATAGAAAAAGCATATAGTTATATTATTCTGACAGAAAAATATTTAAAAGGAATTATAGCAACAGCTGGTGTACCTGTTTATCATATGTACGATTCTCTTATTCATATTGCTATTTATCCAAGTTCTTCACTTTGGGATAGACAGCGTATTTTGAGGCGTATTGCAAAAAATCAAGCTAAACTCTATAAATTTGCTAAATTTTGTCCTTCTACTAATCAACATAAATACTACTTAGTAGAAGCTGAATTGGCACGAGCAAAAAATGATTATATAGAAACAGAAAAGAATTTTAGATTAGCCTTAGAAGCTGTCGGAAAAACTAATTTTATTCAAGAAGAAGCTCTAATTAAAGAACGTTTTGGATTTTATTGGCTGCAAAGAAAGCAAGAAGATATTGCCATGATGTTTTTGCGTAAAGCCTATTACGACTATCGTATTTGGGGAGCAAAAGGCAAGTTAGAACAAATGCATGAAGTGTATTCGCACTATGTAAAGCAAGATGCGATTACAGATGCACAAAATACGACTACTTCGCCTTCTCATACACTACACACTCATAATACGTTTGAAGGGGCTACGACTACGATGCTGACGACTAGTAAAATATCTTCTAGTGGGTCAAAAAGTGGTACAAGTTTCTTAGATTTCGAAACGCTCATCAAATCTACTCAAACACTTTCTCAAGAAGTAAACTTTGAAGAATTGATGCCCAAAATGATGCGTGTAGTAATGGAAAATGCAGGGGCAGAAAAAGCATTTTTGATTCAAAACCACGATGGAGAATTATTTGTAGAAGCAAAAGGAGATTTGACACAAACTGGGTCGACTCAGTTTTTACATCAAGCTATCGAAGATAAGAGTAATTTAGTTCCCAGAACATTAATCAATTATGTAGTCAGAACACAGCAACCTCTCGTTTTGGATAATGCTTCAGAAGATGAAAAATATGCAAATGACTCTTACATGAAAGAATACAAGCCTAAATCGGTGCTTTGTTTTCCTGTAATGCGTAAAAATGAATTATTGTGTCTGTTTTATTTAGAAAATAATCTAACAACAGGAGCATTTACGCCAGATAGATTGCAGACCCTACAAATGCTTTCTACACAAGTAAGTATTTCACTAGAAAATGCTCAACTTTATCAAAACTTAGAAGGAAAAGTAGAGGAACGAACAGTAGAGTTAAATGAAAAAAATAAGCGTATAACTGATTCAATTCGTTATGCTCAAACAATTCAAGATGCAATTCTTCCAGCTCAAAATACATTAAAAGAATTATTTATAGAGCATTTTGTAATTTATCGTCCTAAAGATATTGTTTCAGGAGATTTTTATTGGGTAACGCACGTCGAAAATTATACGTTTGCTGCTGCTGTTGATTGTACAGGGCATGGCGTTCCGGGGGCATTTATGTCAATGGTAGGGAATACACTTCTGACAGATATTGTGGGTGTAAAGCGAGTTTTTGACCCAGCTACTATTTTAGAAATGTTACATGAAGGAGTGCGTGCAGCTTTGCACCAAAAAGATTCTGATAATACAGACGGAATGGATGTAGCACTTTGTCGAATAGAACGACAAGAAAATTGGATAGAAGTTACTTACGCAGGAGCAAAACGCCCTCTTTATTATACTTCAAATGGAGAAGTAGAAAAACTAAAAGGAGATAATTTGAGTATTGGAGGAATTGTCAAGAAAAAGGAATATGTCTTTACCAATCAGAAAGCTGTTTTATTAGCCGAAGATGTAATTTATCTTACTTCTGACGGTCTTGTCGACCAAGCAAACCCAGATAAGAAAAAATTTGGTTCTACAAAATTTGAATCTCTGCTCAAGCAGTTTCACGCAAGACCATTCAAAGAACAAAAAGAAATTTTATCAAATCAATTAGACCAACATCAACTGGATGCCGAACAAAGAGATGATATTACAGTTCTTGCTTTAAGATTATAAAACCTCTGATTATATAAACTATAAAGTGTTTCCTCTTTTTATATAAAACTATTAAATCCTAAGATTTAATAGTTTTATTTTTTTACCTCTTTATCTTATCTTGATTTTTTTAGAAAAAACTGTTAAACAGGTATAAAATAGGCTATTTGCCTTCAATAAAAATGACTAATCTATAATTTCTCTTTTTCATTCATATATTTTTAGTATTTTTATTGTTTATAAAAATTTAACCCTATCAAAAATTAATATATGCTCGAACTTGCAGGGCTTCTCGTGCTTGGTTTTTTCGCTCAATGGTTGTCATGGCGTATCAAAGTACCAGCTATTCTTCCTCTTATTATCATTGGTCTTTTAGTAGGGCCTGTTTCGACACTTTTTACAGGCGATGAAGGTTATTTGGTTTCAAAAGGACCTAAACTTATAGACGGAGATTCTATCTTTCAAGGAAAAGTGCTTTTTGATGTCGTTTCTTTAGCTGTTGGTTTGATTCTCTTTGAGGGAGGCTTGACCCTAAAAATATCTGAAGTCAAAGTATTAGGAAAAGCTGTTCGTAATATAATTGTCATTGGCTCTGCTGTTACAATGGCAGGCGGAACAGTTGCAGCAATGCTTGTTATGGACTTTTCCCTTCAAACATCTTTACTTTTTGGTTCGCTCATTATCGTAACAGGACCTACTGTTATTGGGCCTATTCTTAGAAATGTAAAACCAAATTTTAATATTACAACTATTTTAAAGTGGGAAGGGATTCTGATTGACCCTATTGGTGCATTGATAGCCATCTTAACGTATGAATTTATTATTTCTGGAACAGCAGGAGCGCAAATTGGTTGGATTGCTCTCAAAACATTTGCTATTACTATTGCAGTTGGAATTGCGATTGGTTGGGCGATGGCTTGGTTGGGTAATATTCTGATAACAAAAGAATTAATACCAAAATACTTGCAAAATATTGTAGTATTAGGACTGGTAATTACGGCTTTTGCTTTATCAAATTCTATTCAGCACGAATCGGGTTTACTTGCTGTTACCATAATGGGAATGGCTTTAGTGAATATGAAAACCTCTAATCTTAAAGAAATTATTTCATTTAATGAAGACTTGGTTATTATTCTAATTTCATTTTTGTTTGTCCTTCTTTCTTCAAGAATTGATGTGGTAGATATAGAATTAGTATTGACAACAAATAGTTTTATTTTGTTTGCAGTAGTTGTTTTTATCTTACGTCCGTTATCTGTATTTTTGAGTACATGGGGAACAAATTTGACACTAAACGAAAAAATATTTCTATCCTACATTTGTCCTCGTGGAATTGTTACGGCAGCTGTAGCTTCTATTTTCTCTATTTCTTTGTTTCAAAGTAAAGACTATATTATTCCTTTAGATGAAGCTGCTATGTTATTGCCTTTGGTATTTTTAGTGATTGTCGGAACAGTTGTTTTGCAAGGACTTACTGCCAAACCTGTTGCTAGATTATTAGGTGTTACACGCAAAGACCCAAATGGAGTAGTATTTTTGAGTGCTGATGAATCGGCTCGTTTTGTTGCCAAAATTATTCAAAAATATAATATTCCTATTTTATTAGCAGATACTTCGAAAGCAAATACTAGAGAGGCAAGTATGCAACAAATCCCTGTTTATGAAGGAAGTATTTTGAATGAAGAAGCGTGGGAACAAATAGATTTTGCTCAATACGGACAACTTTGGGCAATGACACCAAATGCAGAAATAAATGCTTTAGCCTGTAGAATTGTAGGAGAAGAGTTAGTAAAAGATAAAGTGTTCCGATTTATTTCGAATCGTGAACAAGAAGCATTAAACAAAGAAGACTATCCAAAAAATATCCTTTTCGAAGGAAGAGCCGATTTTATTGCTTTTTCTCATTTTATTCGTAAAAATCCAGAAATAAAAGAACAAAAAGTTAATAACCGTGAAGAAGTATTGGCTATTTTAGATGCAGCAGAAAATAAAGGAAAAGTAATTCCATTATTTGTTATTGATGATAAGAATTTTATCGAACCTGCCTTAGCTGTTACGCCTTTAGAAGTCGGAAAAGAAAATAAATTTGTCTATTTACAAATCAGCTAATGACTTTAGTCTTCGCCAAAAAAAGAATGCAGAAATAACAAAAACCTATTCAAAATGTGGTCAATCATAAAAAATACCTTTCTTACTAATCGTTTTTTTTACGCAATTACGATTTGTATTTGTCTTTTTATTACTGCTTTTTGGTCTCCTCCTTTGATGTGGGTTGCCAAAATTGCGCTAGGTGCATTGGCTGTCTTGACTACTGCTGAAGGAATTATGCTTTTTCATCCAAAAATGAAACTTCAAGCCGAACGACTTCTGAATCCTAAACTTTCTTTGGGCGATGCAAATCCTGTTCGTTTGGTGGTAAAAAGTGAATATCCATTGCCTGTTGAAATAGAAATTTATGATGAGTTACCTTTTCAGCTTCAAGTCAGAGATTTTGGAATTACGACCAAATTGCAACAAGAAAAACCAGAAGAAATATTATATCACGTAAAACCAACCGAAAGAGGAATTTTTAATTTTGGAGATATAAATCTTATTGCCAAAACTCAAATTGGACTTTTGCAGCGAAAAGTAAAAGTTCCTGCTTCTTACGATACGGCTGTTTATCCGTCGGTTATGCAGATGAAAAAATATGAACTGATGATGTTTTCGAATTTAAGTATGCAAAATGGAGTTCGTAAATTGCGTAGAATTGGACATAGTTATGAGTTTGACCAAGTAAAAAATTATGTTCGTGGCGATGATTTTAGAAGTATAAACTGGAAAGCGACCAGCCGTAGAAATGAAATTATGGTAAATCAGTACGAAGACGAACGCTCTCAACCTGTTTATTTGATTTTGGATAAAAGTCGTGTTATGAAAATGCCTTTTGAAGAAATGACGTTGCTAGATTATGCCATTAATTCTACTTTAGTAATATCAAATATTATTCTTCAAAAAGGAGATAGAGTAGGATTGATTAGTTTTTCGAATACGCTAGATTCAAGAATAAAAGCAGAGCAGCGTTCGGGACAATTAGGAAAAATAATGGAATCGCTGTATCGCCAAAAAACAGAATTTTTAGAAGCTGATTATGATTTGATGTATGACGGAGTTCGTCGCTTGACAAATGGTAGAAGTCTATTAATTTTCTTTACCAATTTTGAGAGTATGAGCGCATTGAAACGCAATTTGCCTACACTACGAAGACTTAATAAACGGCATCTTTTGGTTGTTGTCTTTTTCCAAAATACCGAACTTACCGATTATTCAAACCTTCCTACAACTGATTTAGAGGATATTTATAGCCAAACATTAGCACAAAAATTTTTAGTAGAAAAACGTAGAATGGTGGATGAACTCAAAAAATACGGTATTCAGTCCGTTCTTACTCGTCCAGAAGATTTGTCTGTCAATACAGTAAATAAATATATGGAATTGAAGGCTAGAGGGATGATTTAGGTTTTTTTTGTGCAGCTCGTCGGTGAGGACACCAACAACGGCAAAGAATTAAATTATTCCTTACACCAATATGAGTGCCATCTACAGAAATTGAAATAGGTTTTTCTAGCAACAGCGTTACGTTACCGTTAGCTTCGCTGACCTTCGGTTGTAGAAAGTTTACAAATAAGTAATTTAAAAAGCTACAGAGGGGGGTATAACAAATTGTCGTTTTTTGTAGGGAAAAGGCTTGCCTTTTCCTACTATACCCTACTATTTTTAACGGGTATATGACAAAAGAGGCGCCCATTTCTGCACACGCAAACTAAAGAATAAAGTTTTTTTACATCTTATCTTTGAAAGTTAATAATAGCCAACTCCTTGATTTATAAGCTAAAAAATATAGTTTTTACAGGCTTTATTTTTATAGATTTTTAAAAAATTGCTTTCAATATAAAATATTCGTAAATTAGAAAATTAATTTAGCCAGCTTATTAGCCAGCTTAATAGATAATTTTTAAAATTATTTTTTGGCTAAAAAACGTATTAAAAGTAATTTAACAAAGTGATATATTTAATTTAAATTTATTTTAGACAATTATTAAATGTATCATTATATTAAAAATTAAATCAGCAATTCTAGTATGGATTTTATTGCCCTTAACAACGACCTTGAAAATATCATTCAGCAAAAAAGCATGCTCGCCGATATGGACTATAACGACGAAACGTATGATGATGCAGAAGAAAAACTACACGAATTTGAAGATGACTTTTTAGAAAATTATGGAGAATATTTAGAGGATATTTTGGAAGATTTGTACGAACAGCACAGCCCAAGCCTAGAGGTACTTTCTCCAATCGCTTATATTGCTCGTAGTTATTCGCCTCTAGAAGAAACCAAAGATGGACAGCAGTACAGCTTTAAGCCACAAGATGCCGTCCAGTTTGAAATACAAAAAGCTCCAAAAATGGATGCCCGTTTGGTATTTATTCCTAACCCTGTTCGTCTTTTACTCGTTTTGGATAAAAAAGAAGTGAGCGAACTATGGAGACAACCTGAAAAGAACTCTGTTAGCTAAACTTAATTGCGAATTATTAATTACGAATTACGTTATATTTTATTTTATGTAAGTATAAAAGAAAACGTAATTCGTAATTAATTGAGTTGTCGTAATTTTTAATTAGCTACGCTGCTTTAGCAGGTCATAATTCGTAATTAAAAATAAAAATGGACGAAAAAAACAATCCTAAACATTCTAAGAATCCTAGAAACGACCCTAAAAAGGAAAAAGATAACTTTGAAGAAGAAAATGAAAAATTTCCAAATCAAAAATTTGATGAGAAATTAAATCAACTTCCCAAAAATCTTATTCCCAAAAAATATACTTCACAATCTTCTACCAAAAATACAGATAGTGAAGCTAGTGATTTATTGAAGGTAGCCGAAGGATTTAGAGAAGAAATTCAAGAAACTCGTTCGTATTTACGTCGTTTTGATAAAGATTATGAAGAAAATGTAAAAAAAGACCCCATTTATCATCATCTTAGCCAAATGAGCGACCTTACCATTGAAGATGATGAGCTTACACAGCGTATTTATAAAAATAAAATAAAAGAATACAAAGGAATGCGAGAGGGCGCACGCCAAACAGGCGATATGGTCGGTAGAGGTAGAAAAGTATATCTGAAAGTATTTGGAGGAGATGAGCAAGAAGCGCAACCAAAAGAAAGAAGAAATGAACCTGACCCTCGTTATCAAAATAATACACTACAAAATCAAACTCGGGCAATAGAAAATATTTATAGTCAAAGTAAAAAAGGTTTAGAGGAGTTTTTAGGTGAAAATCTACTCAATAAAGCAGGTATTTTTATGCTCATTGTGGGTGTAATTATGCTTATTAATTTTGGCATTGATTCTGGATTTATTGGAAATATAGGTCAATTATTTATAGGTTTTACCTTTGGGGGTGTTTTACTTGGACTTTCGCACCGTCAAAGACATAGTAGCAAGGATTTGAGTGCTATTTATTTGGTAGGTGGAATGGTAATTCTTTACTACTCAGCTAATTTACTTTTTGAATATTATTCTGTCGGTAGTCAGATTTGGGCGTATGCAATCAACCTACTTATTACCTTAATAGCTGTTATTTTGGCGATTGCTCATAATAGAAAAACGCTTGCATTAGTTTCTATCATTGGTGGATATATTACGGCTTTTTTGGTGGTGGGAGTCGAAACGACCAATTATTTTGCTCTATTTGCTTATCTTTTATTGCTCAATATCATTGCTTTAGCTATTGCACACCGAAAAGAATGGGATAATATTAATATTTTTACGTTTATAGCTTCTTTGCTTCTTTTTGATGCTTGGGTCTTTATCTATGCCGATTTTAGTGTAGCAAATAATGATTTTACTGCTCTTGTATTTTCTACTTTTTATTATGTTACATTTTTCTTGATGAACATAGTATATAGTATGGGTACAAAACAGCGTTTGAAAAGTTTTAATTATGCCATGCTACTTGCCAACGTGATTTCGTATGTCATCATTATTTCGTATGTGCTTTATCAGATTGATAGTTTTGGTTATCTAGGAGCATTTATTTTTGGTTTGGCTATCTTCAATTCTATTTATTCTTATCTACTCTATAAGTCGGATAGTGCAGATGTAAAACTTTTTTATACCGTTATTGGCTATACCATTTTATTTTTTACGCTTGCAGTACCACTTATTGTAGAGAAAGAATATATCAATATTTGTTTTGTCTTTGAAGGTGTTATCTTGATTTTTGTAGGTGTTCGTTCGCAAATGAGTGTTTTCAAAACGGCTTCTATGTTTCTGATTGGAGCTTCTATTCTTGTTTGGTTTTTAGATTTATACTGGTCGTATGAAAATGATTTGACAAGACGTTTTTTATTAAATGGTGCTGTTTTGAGTAGCCTTTTAATCATGGTAGGACTTGCATTTTCTATTTATCTATTAAAAGATGAAGACGAAGAGGAAGATATTGGATTCATAAATGTCGGTATGTACACCAATTTTTTAGGTGGTTTTATGCTTCTTATCTTGTTTATAATAGGAAATTTAGAACTCATTATTCATAAATCAAATAATTTTGGAAGTAATGATTTTAGACTGATTCTTATCGGACTTTTTAATGTGGTGTATGCTATTGGTGTATGGCAATTTTCCAAAACTGTAAAATGGAATGGTGTGCAGCAAATTATGGGAGGCATGGTATTTCTTATGACCTTTGTATATTTTGCATTGGTACAACCTCAAGCCATGGATTTACTCTTAGAACATATTCGTGCAAAATCAGCAGAATCGCATTGGCTAACCAATAGCAATGCACTTTCTCAGTATTTAGGGCATTATCTCAATCTTTTTATTACGCTTTTTGCTCTGTTTTTGCTTACTCGTGATGTCTATTATGAAGAGGGTCAAAAATCAGTAGTGTATGCCACAACAATTTATATTTTGTGTTTTGCAGTAGTGGCTTATTCATCTTTAGAGCTGCGCAATACCATTGTTTGGCTTTTTTATGATGTAAGTGATGGTCTGGAAGGAAAAGAGGCGATTTTGGAAACAAATAGCCAGTTTGGTTATCCTCTTTTATGGGCTTTGTTGTCAGTAGCAGCTATTTCTTTGGGTATGAAATATAAAATAAAAGAAGTGCGTTTGTTTGCTCTTATTTTATTTGTTGTTTTGCTTGTTAAGTTTGCTTTTTGGGATTTTTGGAGAATGGGAAGAGTCGAAGGAATTATTACTTTTGTTATTGTGGGTGCAATCTTGTTGCGTATTGGTTGGAAATATAATCAACTCAAAAAGATTTTTATGGAAGAAGAACTACAAGAAATCTATCAAAACACCTCTGAAGTAGATCCAGAAAGACCAAGAAGGACAGGAAGAATTTCTTCTGAAAGACAGCCTAGCCAAGAAACCAAAAATAGAATGAATCCAAATAGAAATATTGATGTAGAAATGAGTCAAGAAGACAGAAAAAAAGAGCGAGATGAGTTAGCAGACCTGCCTCCTCTTCCAAAACCTCGTGCAGAAGATAGAATTCCAAATAAAGATGAAGAAGAGTAAATAAATTATACAAGGTTCAATTATGACTTTTGAAGAATTATCAATTATTTTACAAGAAAAATTTCAAGATTCTATTTCAATTCAGAATACAGAAACACTTCAACCTCGTATTTTGATAGAAAAAAAAGAGTTTCTGTTAGAAATTGCTCATTTTTTATATACCGATGACAGACTTTATTTTGATAATTTAGTTTGTATGACAGCTTTAGACAATGAAAGCTCTTTTGAAGTTGTTTATCAATTTTATTCCTATCCTTTTGAGCATTCGATGACTTTGGCTATTGTATTAGACAAAGTATTAGATAAAGAAATAGATACGCAAATAGATACAGAAAACCCTTCTGTTCATTCGCTTACTTCAATTTGGAAAGCTGCCGATTGGCACGAACGAGAAGCCTTTGATATGATAGGAATAGAATTTGAAAATCATCCAGACCTTAGGCGTTTGTTGATGCCAGCCGATTGGGAAGGTTTTCCACTTCGAAAAGATTATAAAACACAAGAAAATTATCACGGAATAAAAGTAGATTATTAGAGTTTTAAATTAAACTCTTTTCTATTAGGGGGGTAACAAATTGTCGTTTTTTGTAGGAAAAAAGCAAGCCTT
>PFKD01000151.1 GCA_002784125.1 Flexibacter sp. CG_4_10_14_3_um_filter_32_15 | reverse complement strand
TCCATAGCGCAGGGTTTGCAAACCCTGCGCTATGGAAAAAACGAACTAATATTTTGCTAATAAATGAATGAATCAAGTTTTTATTACTATCAGTTCAAAATCTATTAAGAGCCTTTTCCAAATTATCTACAAAGGTTGCGTTGCGCTGCAACTAAATTCCTATTCTTAAACAACTTCGTAGATAAAAATAATTTATATCAATTTTCTTATTCCTTGAAGTACCTTCTTTTTCCTTTTGCTGTTTTATACGATTTAATTACTCGTAGTAGAAACTTTTTTTATGATAAAAAATGGTTTGTTTCTATGCAGCCATCTGTTTTTACGATTTCAGTCGGAAACCTGACCGTAGGAGGAACAGGAAAAACGCCACATATAGAATATTTGATTCGATATTTTTTAAAGAAAAATGAAAACTCAGAAAATTATAAATTAGCTACCCTTTCAAGAGGATACGGACGAAAAACAAAAGGTTTTTTTTTAGCAAATAAACAAACTACAACTTCTGAAATAGGCGACGAACCCATGCAGTTTTATCAAAAATTTGCTCAAAATAATCAAAATGTAAATATTGTAGTATGTGAAAAACGAGTTTTGGGAGCGCAGAAAATTATTAAATTATTTTCCACTACAAAAACGATTTTATTAGATGATGCTTTCCAACATAGAGCCATAAAACCTCATTTTTCGATTTTACTTTCTGATTATAATCGTCCTTTTTATGAAGATTTTTTGTTGCCGATGGGCAGAATTAGAGAAAATAGAAAAGGTGCAAGACGTGCAGATGTAGTTTTGGTAAGTAAATGTCCTTCAAGTTTGATAGAAGAAAAAAGACAAATTATTCGAAAAAAGATTAATAATTATACCAAATCGCCTGTTTTCTTTACGAGTTTTGATTATGACAAACCTATTTCTTTAGTAGATTCTAATCAAGAATTGAAGTTAGAAAGTGACAAAAACTATTCTTTTGGAATATTGGCAGGAATTGCAAATTATCAACCTTTTCAAAAATACATAGAAAAAAACTTTACTTCTTTTGGAAAATTAGAAACTCAAAAAAACTTTCCAGACCATTATGATTATACAGAAAAAGATATTGAGTTTTTGAAAGATGTAAATTCAAACAAAATTTGGTTTACCACAGAAAAAGATGCTGTCAAACTTCGTCCTTTAATTCAATCTTTTACAGAAAAAGAACAAAACAAAATTTCTATTTTTTATATTCCTATAAGAGTTGTTTTTTTAGATAAAAATGAAGAAAAGCAGTTTCAAGAATTGATAGAAGAAAAGCAGTTTTAAGGTGTTTTTTATTCAATAATTCTCATTTCTACTCGTCTATTTTTTTGTCTTGATGATTCGTTGGTATTGTCCGAAATTGGTTTTGTTCCTCCGTAAGCCTTTGTTTCTATTCGGTTGGCTTCTATATTATTTCGCATCAAATAGAGTTTTACGGCATCTGCTCGTTCTTGGGAGAGTTTGTAATTGAGTGTGGCATCGCCTGCTGTGTCGGTGTGTCCTGAAAGTTCGATTCTGACAGTTTGGTTTTCGTGCATAAATTCTACCAATTCAGAAATTCCTGTTGTATCATTAAAAATGGCTGTTGCTCTTTCAAACCCAATATGCAAACGAATGACATCACCTTTTTTGATAGAAGTTGTTCCTAGTCTAAACTCTCCTTCTGGCAATTTTTGGAGTTGAGATAGCTTGACTAATCCTTGCCCATAAGTGCCTGCCCAAATAGTTTTGTCTGTTGGATTTTGTACTAATGTACTGACCATTGTAGAAGGAAAAGCTGAATTTTGAGGATTGAAAACTGTCCATTTTTCATTTTCAAAAAGAGATAAACCACTCAAAGAAGCTGCCCAAAGATTTTCATTTGTTGGAAGCATTGTTCTGAACTGATAATGCACATCTTTAGAGGCTTTTTGTTTTTTTTCTCCTATAAAAAACTGTGCTGTACTCTCTAAAGTCGAACTAATCAATAATTCATTTTTGGGAGAAAAAGCAATAGAATTAATGGGTTGGTCTTTTAAGGAAGGATAAATTTTTAGACGGTTATCGCTATCTAGTGTATAAAGTCCACGTTCTGTCGCTATCCATTTTGTATTATTTTTATCAACAATAATCTCAAAAACTCGTGTAAAAGCCACTTTTTCAACACTAATTAGTAGTTTGAATTTAGAATCAATACGAAATAATCCTTCTTCTTCTGTTCCCACCCAAATAGTTTTGTGTTGGTCTTCTGTTATACAAAGAACGGTATTTTTATTAGATTTTGAAGGAATTTGTAGATGAGAAAACTTTCCTGCTGCATCTATTTTATAAATTCCTGCCCCATACGTTCCGATATATTTATCGCCATCTTGTCCAATAGCAATACATTTTATACCATAATCTTTCAGTTCAGAGTTTTTTGGTGTATAAAGTATAGAATCTTTTTCAGACCAATGCGCTAGACCTCCTCCTGTTGCTATCCAAAGCGAGTTATCACTTTTATCAAAAGCCAAGTCATTGATAAAATTATGAGGAATAGAAGAATTCTTATCATTATACGTGTCAAAATGCCAAATTGGTGTCGTTTGAGCAAAGCTAGAAAGTATAAAAACAGGATAAAAAAACAATAGCAAAACAACCTTAAAAAAAGTTGGAAAAGAGCAAATATAGGTATTCATCACGAGGAAGAAATTAATTATTCAGTTGATAGGAATAGGTAGTTTTATTACAGAATAACGTATTTTTTTTATCAATCTATATTTATACAGAATTATTTATTGTGCTTTAACCTATTAAAATAGCAAATAGAATATTAATTTTTGATAGAAAACTTATATTTATCACTTAATATTCTGTCGCCATGACGTACTTGAAAATAGTATTTTTTTGCCCCAAATGTAGAAGCAGCCTGTTTCCACTCAACACGTTTGTATTCTGTATCAAAAACTTCGTCTTGACAATAAACGGGAGCTTGACTTCCCTCTTCAAACAAACAAAGCGTTAAAGTTGCTTGGTTTGGATTTCCATCTAGTTTGAAAAAATTCAAATCTAAATCAATAATTACCTGTCCGATGTCCGATTGTGGATAAGTTCCGTCTTCTTCTACCAAAAGTAATTTTGGACTATAACCATTATCTTTCTTTTTGCTTGCTTCTAAGTCTTTTTTATCTCTATAATAACAATCAAATTTATTGAAAGGAGGTATTTTATCAATAATCTCTGTCAGTCCGTCCATTACTTCATTGACTTCCTGCATTTGTTTTAATTGCTTTATCTTATTGACAATGAACTCATTATCTTCACGAAGTTTGCGTTTTTCTTCTCTAATTTCAGCAACACGTTTGTCTTCTAAGGCCAAATAACGGTATTCCTTAAATTCTTTTTCTTTTTTGGATAAAGCACCTTGATAGCTTTTAATAGCTTTTTGAAGTTCTTGTGCTTTTACTTTCAGTTCGCTGGCTTCTTCATCAGAAGATTCTCTGTTTTTGGCAAGCGCACGAATAGTTTGTTCTAATGTATCGATACGGCGTTTCATCGTTTCGATTTCAGAATCTTGTTCTTTAATGATTTCCCTAGATTCATTGAGAGCTTCTTCTTTTGTATTGGTACAAGAACTCAAAAGAATGTTAGAAAATGGTAAAGTAAAAAATAAAAAAAGGTAGATATATTTTTGCATTGCGTACTATTTATAATGTTTTTGTAAAGACACAAAAAAAAGCAAGAAGGGAATTTTTAATAGAAGTAAAAAATCTTTGCATTGAGTGATTTTTTAATTAAAAAGCAAAGTTACTATTCATTATGCGTTAAAAAAAATGTAGATTTTGCGTTAAAAAAATACTTTTTTTTGGCTTTTTCGTATTTTAACTCCAAAATACGCAAAATCTATTAGTTTGAAAACAAACTTCTAAACTAAATAGATAAAATTTGACAAAGAAAAATCCTTTTCTGAATATTTTTATCAAAAAAGAATTTTAATTATGCGTTGGTAAGACACCAAAAACAGCAAAGACACACCAAATTAAACAAAGACGAGTATTAGTATTCATTGTCAGAAGTTACGACAATTCGAACTCCATTTTCATCTGTATCGCTAATCGTTTTTACTTCGTCGTCTTTCGTTACTGAAGTTACATTTTCTTTTCGTTTTGTAGTATCTCCATCTCTTGGTGTTTGAAGAGGAACAGAATTGACTACAATTTTAACGCTGTCTTCTTCTGAGTTATGTTGAGAAGTATCTCGTTTTTGATTTTGTGTAGAATCATTTTGTAGTAATTCTTCTACTGGAATTTTTGTATCTTCATAGCTATCAATTTCATTGGTTGGCTTATCTTCTCCTAAAAAAGATGCAAATTTTTCATGAAAATCATTAGCTCTTTTCATCAACCCTTTTCTATACATCAACATAGAAGGAGAAGCCGTTTTGTTATAAATATAATTTTTACGCTGTTTTAAGAGCCAGTTCCACATTTGTTTTTTAGGTTGAGATTCAATCGCTTTTATGGTTTGCTCATTCAATTTTCCTGTAACCTTTAGATTTGTAACACCATCGGCTTTCAATCTTTCTTGAAAATAACGAATGGAAACAGGAGCAGCATAATACATTTCAGCAAAAAAAGCTGCGATTGCTAAATCTTCAATCTTGTTTGCACCCGACATATACCAAAACTGCTCACGAATTTTGAAAACATCATCGTCAGTCAGATACTTAAAACGCTGAACCGTTGAAGGCATTTGAAAGGTATCTGCCATAGCCAAAAAAGTTTTCCATTCTATACTTCTACTTACATAACAATAGCTCGTTATGTCATCTGGATTTGGGCGAATGGTATCAATTCCTTCCCCTGCATAGTTTTCTACATGAGTAATCCAGGCATTATAGGTTTGTTGGTGTGATTGACTGACTTTTATGATTCCATAAGCTGCCACCGATGAAATTGAAGCAATAAAAAGAATGAGAAGCGTTTTCATTGGCTATTTTTTTTATAAATGATGAAGTTGTGATAGTTTGTAGTTTTACTTTTTTTAACAAAAACGATTTTTAGAGGGAAAAGTTTTTGATGATTATTTTTAAAACCGTACACAAATTTTTTTTGGAATTTTAGCTACGGAGTAGCGTAATCTTTGCAGTAAAATGAAAGTTATTCTCTTCTAAAAGCTACAGCGTAGCGCAACTTTTAGGGTGCAGCCAACAAGGTTTCGCAACTCTGTTGCTCTAAAATCAT
>PFKD01000078.1 GCA_002784125.1 Flexibacter sp. CG_4_10_14_3_um_filter_32_15 | reverse complement strand
AAACATTTGATTTCTGAAGTCTTTTTTATTTCGAATTTGTAAAATAAACAAAAACTTTTAACTTGCCTTTGAGTTATTTTTCTAAAATCGGTGTAAAATAAAATTACAAAAATATGATTATCAAAAGTTTGTTCGAAATTGCCTTTTATAGTTCGTTATTAGTAGCCAAAAAAGTAGGTTCTACTATAGAAGAAAATTTACCTTTTTCTGAAAAGAAAAAACAAAAAGCAGAAATGGCTAATTTAAAGACCGTAACAGCAATTTTAGAAAATGAAGAACCTGAAAATAATAAAGTAACTAGAAAAGAAAAAGGCTCAAAACAAGAATCAAAAAATATAGAAGAGCCTAAAAAAACAACCCCAAAACAGGAGGTCAAGGTTATGAATTATGAGTTAAAAACAAAAAAAGAACTCTACGAAATAGCCCAAGAAATTGATATTGAAGGACGCTCAACAATGAATAAAAAACAATTATTGAAGGCATTGCAAGAACATGCTAAAAGCTAAAAAGGTATAACAGACTGGAAAGTCGGTTGTACAAAAATTAATAACTCAAAATATCGTGCATCCTGATAATTCCTAAACAATTATTTTCTTCATCAACAACAGGAGCAACATAAATTTGTCGCTGCTTATTTTCCATTATACTCAAAACTTCTGAAAGTCGCATTTGAGGGTTGAGAGAAATAGGATTTTTTGTCATTATTTCTTCTGCCTTTGCTGTCAATGTATCCGAATGAGCAAGGAAACGCCTTACATCTCCGTCTGTAATTATTCCTTCTAGTTTAGTAGTATCTTTGTCAGTTGAGCAAACACAAACAGCACCCAAATTATATTTTGTCATCACGATGACGACTTCTTTGAGAGAATGTTGAGCCGAAACAATCGGTAAATTTTCTTTACTATGCATCACATCAGCAGCCGTAAGTAAAAGATTACGTCCTAATTGTCCAGCAGGATGAAAAACGGCAAAATCAGTTTCTTTAAAATTTCGTGCTTTTATAAGTGCAGCAGCCAGCGCATCGCCAATGACAAGCGAAACTGTCGTGCTACTCATTGGCGCAAGATTCAACGGACATGCCTCACGCTCAACAGTTGCATCTAAAAGCAAATCCAAATTTTGAGCTAGACGAGTTTCTATATTACTAAAAATCCCTATTGTTTTTGCGCCTACTTTACTGAGTGTTGGAAGCATCTTGACAAGTTCAATCGTAGTTCCACTTTTGGAAAGCATGATGACTATATCGCCTTTCGAAACCATTCCTAAATCTCCATGAAGAGCTTCCGAAGCATTCAAAAAAACAGATGGCGTTCCTGTACTTGCAAAGGTAGCCGAAATTTTGTGAGCAATAATTCCAGATTTTCCCACGCCTGTTACTACTATTTTTCCTTTTGAAGATAAAATAAGTTCGATTGCTTTTTCGAAAGTTGTAAAAATTTGTTGCTTTGCTTTTCGGAGTGCATCAATTTCTAAATCAAAAACTTCGTTGGCTGAATGTAAGTGGGAATTTGTTTGGGATTGCATCACAATTTTTTAAAGTATTTTTTCTGACTTTTTATTATTCAAAATTAGTAAAAATAGCTTTATGGAATTGAAATTTGAAGTTTTTTAAACTTTGGCAGCCTTTTTTATTCAAATAAAAAATTACCCTATTCTAAAACCCATCAAAAGAATATCATCGATTTGTTCTTCATTTTTCATCCAATCTACTATTGTTTCATCTAAAATCTTGTGCTGCTCTTCCATTGGTTTTTGATGAATTTCTTGTAATAATTGTCTTAGTTTTTTTATCATAAACTTTCTTCCTTCTATTCCTCCAAATTGATCTTGATAACCATCTGAAAAAATATAAAATATTTTGGGAGCATTCTCTTCATTCAAATCTATGCTATGTGTTTTGAAAGAATCTTCTTTATAGACATCTTTTCCTCCAATTGGTTTTTTATCTCCTTTTAGGGTTTCTATTTCTCCATTTTTAATGTAAAGAAGTGGATTTTTTGCGCCTGCAAATTCTAGTATATTTTTATTTTTATCATAGACACACAAAGCCATATCCATTCCATCACGATTTTCAGTTTCTTGTTGTTTGAGTGTAGTTTGTACGCCTTTGTGTAGTTCATTCAAAATTTCATGAGGTGTAGTAATTCCTCTTAAATTTACAATTTCATTTAATAAATCATTTCCAATAAGCGACATAAATGCCCCCGGAACACCGTGTCCTGTACAATCAATCGCTGTCAGAATTATTCTATTATCTTTTTGTGTTGTCCAATAAAAATCTCCTGAAACAATATCACGAGGCTTAAACAAAACAAAACCATCTGTATTTTTGCCAAAACCTGTAAAAACCTGTGCAGGAGGAACTAAAATCGCATCTTGAATACGCTGTGCATATCGAACACTATCCGTAACTTTTATATAAAGCTCATTTACCTCTTCGCTTTTGTGAGCAATGGCATCACGCTGCATCTGAATTTCTTCAGTTTGTTGTTCTAACTCTACATTTTTAGATTCAATTTGATTTTTTTGTTGTGCCAGTTCTTTATTTTTTTTCCTTGAAGTCAGAAAAGCAAAACCAATAACGAGTAAAATCAATAACGATAAAATAGCTGCAATAGAAAATACTTGTCGTTGTGCTGCTGCCTCAGCTTCTTTTACATTTGCTTCTGCTTGAGCTTCTGCTTGTTTTTTTTCTGCTTCGGCACGTTCTCTAGCTAGGGTTTGTTTGTTTAGGTCGGCTTGTTGTTCAAGTCTTTCTACTTCTCGTTTTCGGTCTAATTCTTTTTGTTGCAATTCTTCTACTTCTCGTGCTGCTTTTTGTGCATTGAGTTCTTGTTGTGCTATTAATAATTCCTGTTTTGTGCGCTGTTTTTCTAAGGCTTCTTTTTCTAATCGTTCGGCTTGTAATTCTTGTTTTTGTTGTAATAGAGTTAGTTCTTGGTTTTGTTTTTCTAAGGTTAATTCTTGTTCTTTTAGTTGTGCCGTTTTGAGTTCTTCATCAACCATATAAAGTTGTAATTCTTTTTCAGTTCTTTCTATCAAAAACTGTTGTTGTAGGAGTTCTTGTTGTTTCAAACGTTCTTCTAAAAGCAAAGAATCACGAATATTAAGGTGTTTTTCATACGATTTTAAAGCATCTTCGTGATTATTATTTGCTTGATTAATTTGTGACGCTGTTAGATGAATATCTTTTACAATTTCACGTTGTTTGTACTTTTGAGCATATATTAAAGCGAGTTCGTTGTATTCTCTAGCATTGTGATAATCTCCTAATTGATAATAAATGGCTGCCGTAATATTGTAAAGACGAGCTAATTCTCTAGGTTGATTTCTTGTTTCTACAAGTTTTATTGATTCTTTCAAAAAACGAAGTGCATTATCATATTGTCCTAAATTTTGATAGACAATAGCCATATTTGTGAGTGTAATTGGGTCTTCTTCTAACCCTAATTTTTTTTCTATTTTTCTAGCTTGTTCAAAACTTGCAATCGCTTTTGTATAATTTCCTAAGAATTTATAGGTGTAGCCAATATTATTGAGTGTAGCTGCAACGGCTGCCGAGTCGCCAATCATTCTATCTACTTCCAAAACTTCTTGATTTGCTTCTAACGCCGTTTGATACTCTTTATTAGCTTGATAAGCTGTTATGAGCTGACGAAGAACTTGAATAGTTGCATACGGTTTTTCCTTAGGCTTATAGATTTGTTTTGCATTTTGGTAAGCTGCAATCGCTTGTTGATAATCTTTTTGTACTAAATAAGATTCTCCCAAACGCATCGAAATAAGACCATGTGTAGATGAATTGGCATCAATTACTTCTTGAGATTTAGTAAAATACTCAATCGCTTTTTCGTGTAACCCTCCACTTTGATAGATAATTCCAATTTCGGTATAAATTTGAAGAAGAGCTTTTTTATTATTTTGTTTCTCTAATTTATTGACAGCTTGTAGATAATAACGCAATGCACTAGCCAATTTTTGTTCACTTTGCTCATGGCGTGCAGACTTGAGTAGCTCTTCTACCGTTTGGCTACTTTGAGCAAAAACAGAAAAGCTAATTCCGGAAACCAATAAAAAAATAAACCAAAAACGCATATACAAATTTAGAAGTTAGATTTTAGAATTTAAAAGTAAACCATGTCCCAATATCCAATACCCAATTCCCCATGTCCCAATATCCATTTCCCCATCCCCATCCCCCAATCACAACTTCACAATCATTACTGGTACTTTGCTTTGAAAACTCATTCCTTGCGAAACGCTTCTGTGAAAAAGTCCTTCAAAAAACGAACGTTCTTTTGTTAGCATGACTAATAATTGAGCAGGTTTGGTATCCAAAAAATTACTAATTCCTTTTTGAATACTTTTATTATAGGTTATTTCAAAACTCATTTGCTCTTCTGGAATAGACGAATAGATTTCTTGTAAAGGTTTTAATTGAAAATTTACTAAATTCTTTTCTTCTTTATTGGAAGAAACGTGTAAACAGGTCAAATGCGCTCCCAAAACCTCACAAAAAAGCAATAAGGAATCAATAATATCAGCATCTTCTTCATCTAAAGAAAGTGCAAAAACGACATGTTCAATTCGTTCCTTGAGTTCAATTTCGGAAGGAACAATCAAAATAGAAGAAAGCGTTTGTTCTAAAGTCTGAGAAATAAGCCTTTCGAAGGGTATCCCTTCCCATTGCGAACGGTCTTTAGCAGAAAGAATCAAAATATCAGCATCATGTTTTTTAATAATTTTGATAATATTTTCTTTTTCTCTTCCTTGTTGAATAGAAGTTTCTATTTTTAGATAATTTTCTGAATCTGTGTAGCATTCAAAATCATATTCACTTACAAAGGTATGTAATTGATTTTCTAAATCTGATAACAAATGAATTGGACTGTTTTGAGGATAGGTATGATGAACAATGATTTTCGAACCAAATTCTTTTGCAAGCAAAGTCGCATACTGCAAAGATTTTGCAGAAGACACAGAAAAATTAGTAGGAACAAGCAGCGTTTTCATAAAAAAGTTAAAACTCAAAACAGATTTAGGGTAAACGCACGAAACTTTTTATACTGCTTTCAGTATGTTTA
>PFKD01000363.1 GCA_002784125.1 Flexibacter sp. CG_4_10_14_3_um_filter_32_15 | reverse complement strand
TAATAAAGTTCATTTTTGAGGTTCTACAAAGGTTACGTTGCGCTGCAACTGAAAATCAAATACTTAAAAATGTCACTCATGTTGTTATTTATAAAGCTCCTTATTCTGTCGTAAAAGACAATCTACCTTCTTTACAAAATAGTATATCAAAACAAATCTTAAAAATATTTTTACAGAATAATATACTCAAAATGAGTGTATTAGCAAAATAATAATTGGAATGGTAGTTGTAATACAAAACCTTCTTTTGATTTTTTACGTAAATATAACCATAACCACTTTAAGTGTTATCTTTCAAAAATTAAAACTACTTTCTAATTATTTGGATGCAGTTTGGGAAATTTTAAAAATAAATCTTGTTTATTTCTATATATTTAGATTTAATTTTATTCAGAACTCATTTTGCTGCTTAACTAAACACACTCTTAAAAAAATACAACCATGAACGAATTAATCACACTTTTAGAAGCTCCCTATAACTTAATTTACGGAGTATTGGGTGCAATTTCTGTCGGAATATGGCTTATTTCTGCAATCGGTTTGTTTAGTCATAGTGCTATAGAAGGTTTTTTTCCACATCCTCACGTTGATATTGATTTAGATACAGATATTGATGCAGACGGATTGTCTTTAGGAGATGGATTCCTTACTTTTTTGAGTGTCGGACAAGTTCCTATTTCAATTATTCTGACCATCTTGTTTTTTATACAAGCAATTATCGGAGTTTGGCTCAATCAATTTGCAATTAATCAATTAGAACTTTCTGTTTCTTGGCAATTTTGGACAATGTTTTTTGTCAATTTTGGAATTTCTTTTTTTGTAGCCGTTTTTATAGCTGGTTTTGTCTTGAAACCTATAAAACCCTTTTTTAGAGATTACGGAATTGTCAGAACGGCAAATAGCCTAGTAGGAAAAGTAGCCATTGTTTCTTCTTCAGAAGTTACGGACAAATTCGGAACTGCTATCTTTAAATTAGATGGAGGAGATATCGTCGATATTTCTATCCGTGTAGCTGAAAAAGGTTCTGTATTCGTAAAGAAACAAGAAGTAGTCATTGTAGATTTTGATAAAGAAAAAAATCTATATTTCGTGATGTTAAACTAAAAAATACGTATAACTATTGGTAAATGATTTGGCTTCGCCGAGCTATCGGTTTTATGATTATAAGATGAATGAAGATAATACACTCTGAAATATTATTTTTTAGTATTCATGTCATAACCTTCTACCTTCGTAATTCCGTATTTTCAGACTTCTACCTTCTGAATTCTACCTTCTCAATTTATATCCCAATGTGAACTTTATATGCCTTCGTTTTGCGAAATTTATTTTCGTACTGCTTTTCTTTTGCTAAAATTTTCTTTTCTTGTAAAGGAATCTATCCAAAAGGAAAAGCAATCAAATTTATTTATCTACTTTTAATTTAATCAAAAAAATATGAACGCAATTATTTTGCAATCAAATGGCATAAGTGGTATGCCTACTTTTGTATTTGTCGCTGGTGGTGTTATTCTTCTCTTAGTCTTCTTGGTAGCTTTGCTTAGAGCATTTCTAAAGAAAGCAAGCCCTGGTACTGCACTTGTCAAGACAGGTTTTGGGCTTCAACAGGCTTCTATCTCTACCAGTTCGGCAATCGTTATTCCTCTTCTTCACAAAATCGAAACGATTGATTTGACTGTCAAAACGGTCAGAATAAGAAGACGTGAACATGAGAGCCTTTCTTGTAAAGATGGTATTCGTGCAGAGGTAGAAGTTGATTTTTATATCAAAATCAATGCTATAGACGAAGATATTCGTCGTGTGGCAAGTGCTGTGGGCTGCGCAAGAGCTTCTGATATTAGTATTCTTAGAGAGCTTTTTGAAGCTAAATTTTCAGATGCTTTGAAAACGGCAGGTTCGAAACTGACTTTTGATTCTCTTTACCAAAACCGTACAGAGTTCAAAAAAGAAATCATGAAGGCGCTAGGAGAAGATGAAGATTCTGATGTAATTCTGAATGGATATAAACTAGATGATGTAGCTATTCAGTATTTGGAGCAACTTCCTCTTTCTCAACACGATGACCAAAATGTTTTGGACTCGCAGGGTATCAAGGAAATTGCACAAAGAACGGCATCACAAGCAGAGGCGGCCAACCTTCGTTTACGTGAAAAAGAAGTTCGTATTGCAGAGCAAAATCAAGCTGCCGAAACTCGTCAGTTAGAGATTACGCAAGATTTGGAGTTTAAAGGCGAAAGACAAAAACGTGAAATTGCTGAAACAAGATCTAGAGAAAATGCTTTAGCTGAGAAGACCAAACAAGAGCAAGAATCTATCGAACAGCAAGCAAGTATTGCTAGAGAATTAGCAATCAGTTTGGCAAATCAGCAAAGAGAACAAGAATCGACTGTCGCTCAAAAAATGAAAGAGCAAACGATTAGTGTAGCCGATGAAACCAAAGAAAAAGAGATTGAACTAGCTCGTATTCGTAGAGAAAGTGAAGTAGCCGAGCAGCTTCGTGAAAAACTCAAAATGCTAGAAGAAACGGCAAAACAAGAAGCCGAAAAAATCAGAGCAGAAGAGCAAGCAAAGACGGTTCAAGCTGTTGAGATTGCAAATCGTGAGAAAGAAATTGAGGTTATTAAGGCAGAACAACAAGCACAAACACAGGTTACCAACCAACGTGTAGAAGCTGATATTAAAGCCTATAACTTGATTAAAAATGCACAATCGAAACAAGAAGCTGCTGATTTAGATTTGAAAACGGCTGACAAACAAGCTCAAATCGAGGTTATTGAAGCAGATAAAGAAGCAAAGAAAGAACTTATCGCTTTCAATGTTGATGTAGATGCAGAGGCATACCGTTTGAGAACAGTTGCACAAGCTAAATTAGAAGCTGCTGAGTTAGAAAGTAAAGCTGCTGAGTTGCAATCGCAAACTATCAAACAAATTGGAGAAGCTGAAGCACACGCACTTATGCTTAAAATTGAGGCTCAAAATAAAGTGGGCAAAAATCTTATTCTTGCAGATGCAATCAAAGAACTTATTCCTTTATTGCCTACAATTATGGAGAAACTTATGGCACCTGCTGAGAAGATTGATAGTATCAAGTTTTTGAATATCAATGGAATGCAAGGAGCTATGGGACAAAACGGAACTAGTTCAGGAGCTGGTGGAACTGGTTTTGGAGGAAATGGTTCTTCGCCAATGCAAAGCATCATGGGAACGGTTATGGGAGTTGGAATGGCTGTTCCGATGCTCAAAGAAGTTGTCAAAACCATAAAATCAGATAATGAATATGGCGATGTTTTGGAAATGGTAAGCAGCATTCCGGGGGGCGAAAAATTGCTTAATTTCATTGAGAATTTCAATGAAGCTGAAAAAGCAAAAGAAGAAGAAAAGAAAGATGATGATTCGGCTGCTGATGTAGAGTATCTATAATCTATCTTTAGCTTAAACTTTATACTTTTATTTCTACTCTCAGAACTACTTTTGTAGTTTTGGGAGAGATTTTTTTTTGTCAAGGTTAAAAAAATGAGAATTAAATAAATTGCTGGTTTTGCAAGTCGTAATTGGTACTAAACCTATTTTTTCTGTAAATTGTCCTAATTATTAATTAAAAAAAGAAATTTATGAAATCAACTAATAAAATACTCTCTTATTTTTGTTTAGGTATTTTTAATTGTAAGAAAAGGTGTTTGGCAGTTAGATGAACAAACAAATACGATTATTTTAGATGAAGGAATTGAAGACATACACAACTGGAAAATTATTTCTTCTAACAAAAACCTCCTCCAAGTGCTTTCTATTGGAGTGGAGGGAGCAACTTCTCCTAACGACAATTCAATCTTAAAATTAGAAACAACATACAGCTTTATATGATGAAATCAAATTTTTTAATATACGGTGCTTACGGATATACAGGCGAACTTATCGCAGAATTAGCTATCAAAAATGGACTTAAACCTATCTTAGCAGGACGGAATGTAGAAAAAACAAAAGCCTTAGCTGACAAACTTGGCTTAAAATGGATTACTTTCGAAGCTAAAGACAAAACGGCTGTCAAACTTGCGCTACAAAATGTAGATATTTTACTCAACTGTGCAGGACCTTTCACACAAACGGTCAAAGAATTTATTCCTGCTTGTATTGCTTCAAAAACGCATTATTTAGACATTACAGGCGAAATTGAAGTTTTTGAATATGCCAAAACACAAGACGAAGCAGCCAAAGAAGCCAAAATTATGATTATGTCAGGTGTTGGTTTTGATGTTGTTCCGTCGGATTGTTTGTCTAAATTTTTGAAAGATGAATTACCTACTGCTACACATTTGGAACTTGCTTTTATGGGTTTGGGAGGCGTTTCACAAGGAACTGCAATCACGATGATAGAAAATGCAGGAGATGGAGGAATGATTCGTGAAAATGGAAAAATCAAAAAAGTAAAAACGGCTTATCAAACAAAAGTAATTGATTACGGAGTAAAGAAAATGAATTCAGTTACAATTCCTTGGGGCGATGTTTCGACGGCTTTTCATTCCACACAAATTCCGAATATTAAAGTTTTTATGGCGCAACCTCCAAAGGCGATAAAAGCAATGGAAGTAAGTGGTTATTTTTCGTTTGTGCTAAAAAATGATTTTGTAAAAGGTATTATCAAAAAGAAAATCAAAGAAAGAGAAAAAGGTCCCAATGAAGAAAAAAGAAATACTAATTACAGCTATTTATGGGGAAAAGTAAGCGATGCAAAAACTACCGTAGAAGCTAGATTAATCACTCCAGAAGGTTACAAACTGACTTCAATTACAGCACTTTTGATTACTGAAAAGGTTATGAATAGAGATTTTAAAATAGGTTTTCAAACTCCGTCTAGTGCATATAGCAAAAAATTAATTTTGGAAGTAGAGGGAACAGAAATGACAACCGTTTAGGGATATGGGAATTAGGGCATGGGAATTAGGATATGGGAATTAGGAATTAGGACATGGGAATTAGGATATGGGGTATGGGAATTAGGAATTAGGACATGGGAATTAGGATATGGGGTATGGGAATTAGGATATGGGAATTAGGAATTAGGACATGGGAATTAGGACATGGGATATGGGAATTAGGATATGGGGTATGGGAATTAGGGCATGGGATATGGGAATTAGGATATGGGGGGCGCATCTCCAATTGTCGTTT
>PFKD01000239.1 GCA_002784125.1 Flexibacter sp. CG_4_10_14_3_um_filter_32_15 | reverse complement strand
CAAATTCTTGGACTATTAAACATGGAATCTGAAATTTATCTCGGTATGAATAAATTATCTTTTTCTGATTATGATTTCAGCGAAACGTGAATTTCCTATAAAAACATAAAAAAAGAAAAAGACAAGTCTGTTTTTTTTGTTGGTGTCGCTGCACTAAAACACCAACAATATGAAACTCCAAATGTCAAAGTTGAAAAAATCAAAATCTATTTATAACTTGACGGACATGGAGACCTCACGAGCGACATTACGCCTATTCTTTGCCCAATTCCTTCCAAACTTGAAAATATCCTTTTTGAAAATTTTTATTAAGTGCAGGGTCTAATAAAACATATTTTGTAATAATTTCTTCTGGATTTGCCGTTGGTTGGAGGTAATAATCTTTTTTACCAATATCTTGTCCAAGCTGTTGCCATTCATTTTTAGAAATATCCGTTTGAGTAAGGCGCTTTAAAAGAGAGTTTGTTAATGATAAATTGAGTTGAGAATAGCGAGCTGTTGCATAAATCAATACATCTTTTTCTTCTTGAAGTTGCAGTTTTTGTGCTACTTCTTTCCAAAAAAGACTAGAATCGGCATAAGTAAGACCTGTTTTCAATCCTACATTCAGTTCAAGAGCTTCTAGTGCTTCTTCCCAGTTTTGAATAATGATAGCATCATTTGTACGCTTTTCTAATTTTTGTGTCAAAAATTCAGTATGTTTTTTTAGTTCGCCTTCTGGTTCTTTTTCTGTTCCCAAAACTAATTTTGATTTTACTACAAAACCAACAGCTTCAGATAGATTATTTTCATACAATGAGTTTCTAATTTGTGCATCTAAATACTCTAATTGGTCTTTTTGAGCATTGGCAAGGCGTGGAGCAAGTTGGTCTGTACAGTTTGGTAAAAATGGATTTTCTTCACAAATTTCTTTTGCCTGAGAGAAGAAAGCAAAAGCCTCATCAAATTCTAAATTTTTAGAAGCATAATCTCCTTTTCTGATAAAGAATGCAAATAAGTCAAAATAGACACTTTCTATAGCAGTCTGTAAGTCCTTTTCTGAATCTAATACAAAAGTCAGTTCTTCGCCTTTTGGAAGGTGTGAAAGGTCTTGACGAGCATTATCAAAATTTCCTCCTTGATAAAATAATTGCGCCCTCAAAATAAGTGAAGGAATATGAGTAGGGCAGTTGCGTAAAACAGAACTAAAGGCAAGCTCTGCTGAGTTTGATTTTCCTTCTTCTAAAAATTGTTTTGCTTTTTGGTATTCGTCTTGACAAATTTTCTCAGATTCTGCTGTTGCAGCAAAAAGCATCGAACGAGTTTGATTATAAGATGTTTTGAGTTTGCTGAGTTGCTGACGAAGTTTTACAGGGTCTTCTTCATCTGTGATAAGTTCGCTTGCATAAGCATCTAACTTACGAATAGCACTTTCGATGGGTTGTAATTTTTGTTTTGCCTCTAGTTCTTTTTTGGAGTTTGTCTCAAAACCTTCTTCCTTTTTTCTTTCTTTCTGAATAACATTCAAATCTGATAAAAAACCTTCTATCTTCTCTGATTCGTTATAATACTCATCAATCAATTTTACACGAGAACGAAGCCCTCTTTCCTGTAAATCGCCATAATGAAACACTATATTTTCTATCAAAATAGGACGAAATTCTTCTGTCAGAGGAAAAGCAACATCAACACTTACTTTATGATTAATATCAAATTCTACTTTAGTAAATTGTTTTTTAATGGTCTGCTGGTCTTTCTGTGCATTTTTATTCTGTTCGTTTTCTTCATGTCCCCAAATTACATCAAAACTAATTTGCTCAGGTACTAAATAATCAGCTATCGAAAAGTTGCGATACATTCCTCCAATTACTTCTTTAGAAATAAATGTAATGATATAATTATCTTCTTTATCAGAATTAAGGGCAATTTCTACATCATATTTTAGCTTATAAGAAGTTTTTGCTTCATATTTAGATAAAATTTGTAGGGCTTCTTTGGCAAAGTTATCTTCTTTACGTGTAGGCGATTTATGTTTTTCAAAGACAAATTCCATTACGCTTATTTCATTCTCACTTGCATCGTTTTGGGCTTCTGTTTGAGCAAAAGCAATCGAAATAAATGAATAGAAAATTAATAAAGATGATATAAAAAACAATCTTGGACTAACAAAATGGTTTGTATTGTAAAAAAAATAGTTCATAAATTTTAATAGATAGTGTAGATAATTTTATCTTAACTCTGCTTGAATTTTTCAGAATTTTATAGTTTTATAACGGAAATATACGCAAAACCTTATAAAAAATACACAAAGAGTAAAATTAAGAACAAATGAGTAGATGAGATTCTGTTTGCAAAAAAAATCAAATGTATTGGTTTGTAAATAAAATTTCTCAAAACATTTCCTTAAAAAAAGTATTTATCCATTTTGATAATTAACTTTGTGCTTTTGATTTATGAATTTTAAAAAATATATTATTCATTAATCTAGCCTGATAAATCAAACTGCTACATAAATATAAGCGTAGTAATTTGATTTATCAAATTATGAAAACTACCATCTACAACCATTTTATGAATTTTTCTGTAACAGACAACGATTTTTTTAAGGAAACTTCTCTTTTAGCTTTGGCAAAAGAAGAAAAAAAAGGAACAATCACTCATAAAAGTCCTTCAAACATCGCTCTGATAAAATATTGGGGCAAACATGGCGTACAACTTCCCAACAATCCTTCCCTAAGTTTTACACTTACCAATGCTTTTACAGAAACAAAGCTCATTTATGAAACTAATTATCAGACCAAACAAGAAGGCAAATCTAAATCAGCTATTTCTTTAGAATTTTGGTTTGAAAA
The DNA here is from genome assembly GCA_002784125.1 of Flexibacter sp. CG_4_10_14_3_um_filter_32_15. Taxonomy (GTDB): domain Bacteria; phylum Bacteroidota; class Bacteroidia; order Cytophagales; family Bernardetiaceae; genus Bernardetia. The sequence goes on along the minus strand of PFKD01000239.1, from coordinate 2,426 downwards.
TCAGAAAAATGAAAAATTTGAACAGAAAATACGCAAGTTTTTAGAAAGTCTTTTGCCAACTCAATCATTTTTGGGCTTTGTTCATCTCAAAATTTATTCTCAAAATTCGTTTCCTCATTCGGCTGGAATTGCTTCTTCAGCTTCTAGTATGGCAGCTTTAGCCTTGTGTTTGTGTGATTTGGAAAAAAATCTTTTAAATACACTTCAAAACGAAGAAGCGTTTTATCAAAAAGCCTCTTATTTGGCTCGTTTGGGTTCTGGAAGTGCTGCTCGTTCGGTTTATTCAAACATTCCTATCACTACGTGGGGACAAACAGAAAGTATAAAAAACACATCTGATTTGTTTGCTAGTCCGTATTCTCTCCCAATTCATGCTATTTTTCAAAATTATCAAGATACAATTCTGATTGTTTCAGCAGAAGAAAAAAGTGTTTCTAGTCGTACAGGTCATGCGCTTATGGAAGATAATCCTTTTGCCAAAACTCGCTACGAACTAGCGCATTCGAATCTAAAAAAACTCATTACAGCTTTAGAAAAAGGCGATACAAAAACGTTTATTGAAGTGGTAGAAAACGAGGCTTTTATGCTTCATGCACTCATGATGTGTAGTTCTCCTCCTTTTATTTTGATGGAAACAGGAACACTAACGATTATCAAAAAAATTCAGAAATACCGTCAAGAAAAAAATATTCCTATTTGTTTTACGCTTGATGCAGGTGCAAATGTTCATGTTTTGTATCCTAAAAAATACGAAAAAGAATGTTTGAGTTTTATAGAAAATGAATTAAAACCCTTCTGTTTCGAAGGAAAATATCTGAAAGATAATACACCAATAAATAATTAATTTCAACTTCAAAAAAGTATTATCCTGCCTTTCATCATAAAAATCATTTACCAATCCTACCCTATTGGTATTTCGCAATTCTATATTCTTTTAAAAAGAAGTAAATATAATCTAGCATTTAATTCTCAATTTTAAATTCTCAATTCTAAATTTATAGTGAAATCTCCTTTTTTTAACTCAAAAATACTCCTTTTTGGAGAGTACGGCATTATTCACGAAGCGATGGGACTTGCTCTTCCTTACGATTTATTTCAAGGAAGATTAATATTCAAAAATGTTACTCAAGTTTCTTCTAAGATTATTCAATCTAATAATGAGCTTCGTACTTTTGCTGATTACCTCAAAGAACTTGTAAAAGAAGATGATTTTCCGATTGATTTTGATTTTACTTCCTTAGATTTTGATTTAGAACAAGGTCTTTTCTTCGAATCTACCATTCCACAGGGTTTTGGCGTTGGAAGTTCGGGGGCACTTACGGCTGCTATGTATCAACGTTATGCACGCAAAAAATTACGTATTGCCAATGGAGTTCCGACAACAGAAGAAATTAGTGATTTGAAAAAGGTTTTTGCCAAAATGGAAAGTCATTTTCACGGTTCTAGTTCAGGTTTTGACCCTTTGATTTGTTACTTAAATATGCCTTTACTCATAAAAAGCAAAAAACATATCGAAGTAACTCAAATTCCAGATTTTGAAGCGAGTAAAGATAAAAGTGATACCACAAGAGGCGCAGTATTTTTATTAAACACAGGAAGACCACGAAGAACCGAACCTTTAGTAAATCTTTTTTTAGAAAAATGTAAAAACAAAGATTTTGCAGATGCCTGTCAGAATGAGTTTATTCCTTTGAATAATGCTTGTATAGAAACTTTTTTAGCAAATGATATGGAAGCCATGTTTAAGAATTTGAGTGATTTATCTCATTTTCAATACAAAAATTTCCAACCTATGATTCCGTCTTTGTACCGTCCACTTTGGAAATATGGATTACAAACCGATGATTATTATTTGAAACTTTGTGGTGCAGGTGGAGGAGGTTTTATTTTAGGTTTTGCAAAAGATTTTGATAAAGTAAAACACCATTTTTCGCAGTATCAAGTTAGAGTAGTTTATGAGATTTGAAGTTAAATTAGTACGCCATTTTAGGAAAAAAATATTTGTTTTATAATTAACAATGAGTAACACTTCTCATTCTTGCTTTTTAGTTGCAGCGCAAGGTAACCTTTGTTAGAATAGGTAAAAATGACTTTTAGTAGCGCTACAGAGTAGCGAAACTGTACTCTTTGACAATTAAATGTAAAGTTACGCTACTCTGTAGCTTTTTAAATTACTTATTTATAAACTTTCTACAACCAAAGGTCAGCGAAGCTAACGGTAACGCAACGCTGTCGCTAGAAAAACCTATTTCAATTTCTGTAGATGTCACTCATATTGATAATTAATGAATTTCAAGGTTATACTGTGATTTATATCAAAAAGGGTGCATCTCAAATTGTCGTTTTTTCAATTTTTTGGCTACTTTAACATACATAGACAGGGTTAAAACCCTACTGTTTACCCACATGTTTTTTGTAAAACAAAA
>PFKD01000170.1 GCA_002784125.1 Flexibacter sp. CG_4_10_14_3_um_filter_32_15 | reverse complement strand
AAATATTACTATTTAATATTGAATTGATATAATTATTAAATAATACCAAAATTTTGAATAAAAGGGTGGGGAATGACAGATAAAAAATAACTTGAACCAATTATTTCTCTTTTGGTTTCCATTCTTCCAAAAATTGTTCGATGGTTTGTGCATCTTCAATTTTGAAATCGCCTATTTTTGTGCGTCGAAGTCCTGATAAATGTGCGCCTGTTTCTAATTTTTGACCTAAATCGTGTGCTAGACTTCTGATATATGTTCCTTTACTACAAACAATTCGTAAAGAAATACTAGCTTCATTTTGTGATAAATTAGATTCTACAATTTCTAATTCTGAAATAGTTACTTTTCTTGATTTTAGTTTTACTTCTTCTCCTTCTCTTGCCGATTGATAGGCTCTTTTTCCTTCTACTTGAATAGCCGAAAAAATAGGTGGAATTTGGTCTATTTCTCCTTGGAAATCTTTCAGAGCAGTTTCAATTTTTTCTAAAGTAAGATTCGAAACATCTTTTGCATTTTCTAAATCGGTTTCCAAATCATAAGAAGCTGTCGTAAAACCAAATGTAATTTGAGCAATATATTCTTTTTCTTGTCCTTGAAAGTCTTCAATTTGCTTTGTCATTTTACCAGAACAAAGAACTAATAATCCTGTTGCTAGTGGGTCTAGTGTTCCTGCATGTCCGACTTTTACTTTTTTCTTTTGTTCATATTTTTTGATAGCATAACGAATTTTATTGACTACATCAAAAGATGTCCAAGTAAGAGGTTTGTCTATCAAAATGACTTTTCCTTGTGAGAATATTCCTTGTTCTTCTTGCATTTTTGTTTGTTTTTTGAGAAAGTTATTCCCTTATTTTTGGGTTAATTTTAAATCTTTATCCTTTACTTTATCTCTTACAAAAGACATTTTCCAATTACTTTCTCCGTCGTTCATTTCTACGATTAGGCTTTCATCGGTAAATTCTAATATATTCCAATATCTATCTTTTTTTTTAGGTTCATACAAACGAATTTGCTTTTCTTCTTCTAAATATTGCCACAAAACTACTTCTTTTCTTGTATAAACATTGGTGTATAAAATTCCTTTTGTACCTTCATAATTTTTCATTTCGAATTTTACATACATAGAATCTACTTTTAATTGAATGGTAGAATCTTGTTGTTTTCGGACTATATTTTGGACACTTTCTGGAAAACTTTTAATGCTTGTTTCTAAGATAGGCGAACTAAGACTTTTTCCTATCCATTTTCCTTCTAATTTCTTTGAATCACTTTCACAGCTTACTAAAGCAACTAATAAAATAGCAAGGATAGTATATTTGATTTTTTTTAACATAATTACTTTAAAATATTTTTAAATTATTCTGATTTAGTTTAATTTTTCTGTTTTTTCATTGCCTTCTTCTTCTTGATTTTCTCTTATTTCTTTATAAAATGTTCTTTCAATTCGTTTGTCAGGAACAATCCAAATTAGAGCTACACCAAAATAAAATGAAATAGAAAGCCATTGATTTACCAAAGAAAGAGGAATTGCAATAATATACAAAACTAATGAAATTTTGCCTTTATAATCTTTTCCTATGGCTTTATGTAAAACGGAGTTTTTGCTATGAGTTTTGAGAATCAAATACTGTAAAATAAAATAGGCAATAGCACTCATCAACAAAACAACTCCATAAAGAGCCTGTGGAACAGCAGAAAAACTTGTTCTACCTATCCAACCCGAAGTAAATGGAATCAAAGAAAGCCAAAAAAGCAAATGTAGATTTGCCCAAAGAACTTTTCCATTTACATATTTGGTAGCTTGAAAAAGATGATGATGATTATTCCAATAAATTCCTAAATACAAGAAACTCAAGATATAACTCAAAAAAACAGGATATACTTCTTCTAAGTCATGTAAACTTGCTCCCTTCGGAACTTTCATTTCCAAAACCATAATGGTAATAAGAATTGCCAAAACACCATCACTAAAGGCTTCTAATCTACTTGATTTCACGTTTTTTTTGATAAAAAGAAATAAATAAACCTAAAAATGTCAAATTTATCTTTTTGTAGTGTAATAATCTAGCATTTAATTTTTATTAAATGCTAAGTATACTGTTACTGTACCCTACTATTTTTTAAACACAGAGTTCACAGAGGAACACAGAGAATATAATTATTTTTTTTATAAATTTTTTTTATAAATTATTTATTTAAAATAAGTACTGTTTGTATTTATCTGTATTTCAAATCTTAATTAATCCTAAAAATCCTTAACCATAATACCCTACTATTTTTATTAAACACAGAGTTAGAGAGAAGGCAGAGAATAAAAATACATTTTGTAAGAATAAATCATCTTGAAATTAAATTATTCAAATAGTATTTTAGCTTCGCTGACTTTCAGTTGTATTATCTGTATTTTTCAATCTTATTAATCCTGTCAACTGACAGTTCAGCGAAGCTAATCCTTAACAATAATACTTTGCAAAAAAAATAGTAGGGTACAGTATACTGTTTCTATGGATACCTAATAAAACTGCGTTACTTTCTTTTTCTCAAAAATTCCTACCTTTACTTTATCAATTAAAATATATAAACCTAGACTATGCAAAACGCCAAAGAATCACAAAGCAAAAATACGAATTCAGATACTACTCAAAAACCATTGATTTTGGTATCGAATGACGATGGAATTACGGCAAAAGGAATACGAGAACTGGTAGAAATGATGATACTTTTGGGAGAAGTAATTGTAGTTGCGCCTGATAGTCCACAGTCTGGAATGGGACATGCAATTACGATACACATGCCTTTAAAAGTTAGAAAATCTGATGTTTTTAAGGACTTGGGGGTAGAGGCGTACGAATGTTCGGGAACACCTGCCGATTGTGTCAAACTTGCAAAATTTCATTTATTCCAAAACAGAATACCTGATTTGGTGGTAAGTGGAATCAATCATGGCAGCAATACCTCAATCAGTATTTTGTATTCTGGAACGATGTCAGCAGCCATTGAGGGAGCGATTGAAGGATTGCCTTCTATTGGTTTTTCGTTGTGTGATTATGGAGAAAATGCTGATTTTTCTCATGTTCGTTCTCATTTATTGAAAATTGCAGAACAAACACTCAAAAATGGTCTTCCAAAAAATATAGCATTGAATGTCAATTTTCCTCCACGTTTTGAAAAAGATTTTGATAAAAAAGAAGAAAAAGGATTGGATACAGCGACGAATGAGCAACTAGAAATAGCTACAAAAACAAAAAAAGTAGAAAAAACAGAGAATCAAATAAAGGGAATCAAAATTTGCAGACAAGCACACGCACGTTGGCAAGAAAAATTTGACTTGCGAACAGATCCTTATGGTAGAGAATATTTGTGGTTGGCAGGAGATTTTGTAAATCCAGATAAAGGTGATGATACCGATGAATGGGCTATAAAAAATGGATATATTTCAATCGTTCCTTGTCAATTTGATATGACAGCACATCACGGAATTACGCATATCAATAATGAATGGCATATATAAAAAAATAAATTTGGATTTTTAGAAGTCTGAATTTAGAAGTAATGCAAAAAGAAATTTGAGTTATTCAAATTCCTTTTTGTGTTTTTTTAAAATCTAAATCGCATCCAATTTCTTCATTTCTTCTTGTGCTGCATATCTAAAATCGCCGTGCTTTACATTCTTAAAATATTGAATTGCAAAATCATTTTTTCCTATTTTTCTATACATCACACCTGTTGCAAAGGTAAATTGAGCTTGTAAGGTAGGAGGAATATTGCTCAGATGAGAAAGCTGACGCATTTCTGTAATGGCTTCATCGGTATTTCCTGCATGAAAAAGCGAAATAGCACGTAAAAAACGAACATCATAACGCAAAGGCTGAATATTCAAACACGAATCCGATGAATGAATAGCTTCTGTATAGTTTTCATTTTGAAATTGTAGAAGAGCCAATTCGGAATACGAACGAGCTTTTGTATCATAATCTTTTGCGTGTCCAACAGCTACTTTTAACCTTTCTATGACTGCTGTATGATTTATTTCACCTACTGCTAACTGCCCACCTAATTCGTTGGCTTGTGTAAATTGTGGATCTTGCTTTAAAGTTTGCTGAACATATTCTTTCGATATTTTGTATTCAAAAATAGTATAATAAGCCTGTGCTAATCTGTACTGATAATTAGGCATCATCTTAAATACTTTTTCTTTAAAAGAACCTACATTTGCTTTTGCTAGCGCTTCTTTTGCCTTTTGATATTCTCCAATTTGGTGCAACGCATAACCCAACTGAAAATAAAAACGAGGAGCATCTTTAGAATCATTGAGTAGTTTTAGACCTACTTCTGCATCTATAATAGCTTGTGCATATTCTTTTTCTTGATTGTGATACCACGCTGAAAAATACCAAACATGAGAATTTTGAGGAGCAATCGAACGAGCATCTTGCAAATGAATAGGAAAACCAACTATTTCTTCTTGTGAATATAAAAGTTTGAGAATATGCAAACGATAGCACAAACGACGCTGTGCATTTTCCTCAAATTGTGAAGCTCGTTCTAAATACGTTATTATTTTTTTTATATTTCCTTTATAACCGTATAACTTGGAAAGGGCAATATAAGATTCTACATGGTTTGGTTTGAGTTGAGTTGCCTTTTCCAAACAATCAATCGCATTATCTATTCTTTTGAGCAAATAATAACATTTACCTTGCTGAACAAAATATTTGTAGTTACTAGGATCTTTAGATATAGCTTTATCATACAATGAAATAGCCGTCGTATATTGTCGTTTTGCTCTAAAAGTTTCTGCTTGTACATACTCTTCTAGCCCACCTCCTGAATGCTGGGCTGCTAATTGAGTTGATAGCAAAGGGGAAGTGTTAAACAATAAAATGATTAAAAAAAAGGTGTCTTTCATATATGAAAAGTAAGGGGCAAGTACAAAATTGTATATTATATATAAAGAGGTTTTATGTTATGTATTAGTTTTTTTAGATTAGGATTTTTATTCAAAAATAGATGCAACAACTATCTCATATAGTATAACTATTTAATAAACAAGATGTTGTATTGTTAGTCGCACCATAATTTATTAATGACAAAGATACAGACACTACATTGTTAATCAAAAAAAGAATCAAGTTTTAACACAATTAGTAGCTTGTGTTTTTTGGTTATCTGACAATTTTTGTGGAAAATCACTAGTAGG
>PFKD01000152.1 GCA_002784125.1 Flexibacter sp. CG_4_10_14_3_um_filter_32_15 | reverse complement strand
TAAAGTCTGTTTAAACACACTGAAAGCAGTATAAAAAGTTTCGTGCGTTTACCCTATTTATGATGAATTAACAGCCTATTTTGCTTACTAATTTCACAAAAATAAGCAACCCCAATGTCAATATAAAATACTATGAAAAAAATCACACTATTACTATTTTCTCTCTTACTATTTATTAATTTTTCTTCTTTTGGAGAGGGAACGGCAGAACTCATGCCCATTGGAGATGGAGGTACAGGTGTTCAATCAGCACGTGTAGTTATTCAAATTTGGGATAGAGTAAACAGACTTTCTTTTACCTATTTTGCCCCTCCAGAACAACGATTATACGTCCATGCTGAAACAGGAGAGGTTGTTCATTATGCTTTTGGAGCACAAGATATTAATAACGGTTTATACTACCGTATTCGTAGGTATGATAGCATAACAAATGCCGTAGTAGATGTTATAGCTAGTACACCTATGCCTACTACTGGAGTGGGTTTTATTCAGAACTATGCACAAGCAGTAGCAGGACCTTCAGCATTAGTAGGAGCTGCAGGTTATAATGCACTTTCTTTTGCTGCACCAGCAGCAGGGGATTATTGGATAGAGTTTAATATTGGTGCTACACCTAATTCTACTAATGCAAGTAGAGTAAATGTAAGAATTCATTTTTTTGATGTAACGGTATACAGTCCATCAGCTTCCAATGCCAATGCAAATGGTATTGTAAAAGGGCGTTTGTTTTCACAGTCTTGGGATTTGAATACGCTTAACGGCAGTAATCCATTTTTAGCTACTATGTTTCCCTATACCCCTGATAGAATTACGCTAAGTGTAGATTTTAATGGTATTCGTCCTGTCGGCTTTGTGGTTAATATGAATCAATTTGGAACACGAAATACAGGTAATTCGGCTACCGATAGACTGTCAAGAGGTGGAAATGAAAGTTTGCCACAATATCCTATATTTTTAAATAATCCAGATTCTTTAATTTATCCTACTGGTAAAGTACCTGATTTAACAATTTCTGATGTAGAAGCACGAGATTGTGGAGAGTATGTAGTTCGTGTCGAAATCAATGCAGCAGGATTTGTTGAAGCCTTACTAGATCTTCATCCAGCTGGAGCACCTGACGGACAGTACACCCCCGGAACTAGAGATGTTCTTTTGAATGGAGGATTTGTACCTGAACCTGTTCCACCTGCTGTTACGAGTATAGTATATATTCCTTGGAATGGACTTGATGGTTTGGGAGTTGCAGTTCCTCAAGGAGAAAATGTAAGTTTTATTGCTTATGTACAGTCTGGACTCACTCACTTACCTATGTTTGATGTAGAAAATCATACAGGAGGCTTTAGAGTAAGTTTGGAACGTCCTACTTATGATATTGGGGGAAATATAGTAGCTGATCCTGCATTATTTTGGGATGATCAGACCCTTTTAGGAGATACTAGAGAATTGAATGGTGCTGCATCACCAGCGCATACTTGGTCTGGAGAAGATAATGATACTCGTAATACATGGTTTTATATTCGTAGAGTAGAACAAGCCAGTAGTTTTATAATGGATAATCTTGATTTTGGTATTTTAGATAATAATGCAACTGGTGTCTGTACAGTAGGACAAAACAATGAATTTGACCAAATTACCTTTGATATTACCTTCAATCCAACTAAATATGAAGCCTGGGAACTCACTTATTCTACTACCATTAATAGCGTTCCAGCTAATTACACCTTAAATCTAGTAAGTGTAGATAGTAGTGCTGGTATTGTTTTCGATATCGATGGGTTACCACGAAGAACAGTTTTTGTTACCTATGAAGTAGTGGCTGCCCCTGAAACTGATGAAGTGGATTTTGAGTTTCAAGTTACAGGATCAACTATTCCTGATTGTCCTAGTGATGTTACTGAGCAAACAACTGTATTTTGTGATGACATTCTCTTACCTATTACTTTATTAGATTTCAATGCTCGTCATTATTCAGATAATAGTGTTTTGGTAGATTGGCAGACTGTAAGTGAACGAGATAACAAAGGTTTTTATGTCCAACGGAGTATAAATGGAAAAGACTTTAAAGACCTTACTTTTGTAGAGGGACGAGGAACAACTAAAAACCAAGTTTCTTATGAATTTGTAGATGAAGAGTATTGGTCTGGAACAGCTTATTATAGATTACAACAAGTAGATAATAACGGAAAAACAATGCTTACCAAAGTTGTGAGTGTAGAACGTGATTTTACAAATCTTCCGTTTACACTCTATCCTAATCCAAACCGAGCAGGTGGAAAACTTAATTTGAGAGGAATTACAGATAAATCTTCTATTCAAAATCTACAAGTAATAAGCATTACAGGACAACAAGTCCTTGTTAATCCGACTATCAAAACTACCTTTGATGGAATTGCTATTGATTTACCTCAAAGCATGGCAAAAGGAATTTATGTAATACAGTTTGTTACAGAGTTTGGAATGCAAAACTTTAAATTTGTGGTAGAATAACAGCAAATCTTATTAGTGTAATAAAATATAAAAAAATAGCTTATTTTCAATTTTCTAAAAGTAAGAAATGAAAATAAGCTGTTTTTTATTTACTATAAAATCATTTTTACTTCGGTCTGTTTAACAACAACAAAAAGACTAAAAATCTAATTAATCCTAAAACTAAGCCCTGCTTGTATATTTCTTAGAAGTTGAGGGTTATAGTTCAAATCTACATCTAAACCTGAACCATCTAAACCACCATAATCGGCATTAAAAACGTTATTCATTCTAAAATAAGCACTTACGTTTTTATTGAAATAATGACGCACAAGCATATCTAAAGTATAATAACCGTCTATTTTTGCTCCCTCCTTTTTATAATCCTCCAAACTAGCAATATTCCTTCTATACCACCCACTCATCATCACATGCTGAAAATTGATATACCATTTTGGAGAAGGACGAAAAGAAATACGCCATTGCCCCATAAAATCGGGCTGCATTCGGTAGGCATTTATAGTACCTTCATCGTTAGGAAGTATTTCGGATCCTTGTGTATAACTCAAAAATAAATCACTATCTAAATGAATCGTCTCGATAATATTTTTGACTTTAAAAATACTTTGTAACCCATACGTTGCAGAACGGCTTGTGGGGTCATTAAAAAATGTACGTGCCATACCATTATTTATTCCTGAAAAATAAGACAATGGATATTTATCTCTATCTACCTTTATAAGTCGTCCGACAATAGGGCTATTGGTGCCTGAAAAATAAGCAATTATATCCAAAGATACATTTTGAAGAGGGAAATAACGCAAGCCTGTTTCTAAGGTAATAAAATATTCAGGGGTCAAGTTTGGATTTGGAATTTGCTGATAATTGATAGAATCTAGTCCGTTTATAGTAACAGGAAGGGCGATGGACGCAAATCGTGTACTTGGAGAGGGGGTACGAAAAGCATTCGAAGTGGATGCTCGCAGGGATAATTTTGAATTTAGATTATATAATACAGATAAACGAGGATTTAAACTTCCACTAAATTCGGTGTGATAATCTGTTCGTATGCCTAATATTCCAACAAATTTACCTTTTGTGTAGTAAAGTTGAAAAAACGAGCCAAAATTGGCAAGAGAAGTGGAATTATAACCAAAATTATCAAGTAAAGGCTCACTTAATGTATTATTAATTGCCTTTTGATACTTTTCTACATCAAAAGCATGTTGTAAATCATTTGTAGTGGGTAAAGATTCAGAAACTAGGAAGGACGTTCCAAAAGTAAGTTCAAGCGAAGGATTTACTTTTCGTGTATAAACGGCTTCAGAAAAAAAGTCATCTGAACCCTCATATTTATAAGCTCTTCCAAGACCGTTGCCAATCTCATACGTTACACCAAAAGAACTATTTGCATCAGACCTATAATTGATATATTGAGCATTTAATAAAAGAGAATATTTTTTAGTAGAAGTTTGATAGGATAAATGAGTTCGTCTAAGGGTTTCTCCCAAATACGTTTCTGGATTGTAGGAAGTAAAATAAGCAGGGTTTCTTCCAATTCCACTATGTCTTCTGCCATACATTTCATCGATAGAAATTTGTAGTTTTCTGTAATTTAATTTGATACCTATTAAATAACTAAATTCGGGTGTCGCATCAATATCTCCTAAAAAAGGGTTGCCTTTGTAGTAAAGCAAGCCTCTTTCTCTGACCATAGTTGCAATAAAAGAGTCGGGATAATTAGTCGCCCAATTTTTAAGATATTCTTGTTGTTGAGTAGGTAAATTTCCAAACCATACAGGAAATGGGTTAAAAGCATCTGATTTTTTGTTGATAGGCAAATCATCTGTTTTTGTGATATTTCCATAAATACTGTACTGCAAAACGTTTTTATCTCTACCCGCTTTTCCTCCTGCCAAAAAATCGACATGTCTGTATTTGTTTGTTTTTGAATAGGTAGTTTTTTTTGAATATCCTGAATACATATTGGCTTGTGCATACGCTGATTTTTCCGAAGTTTGAGTAATAATATTGATGACTCCAGCTACAGCGTCTGCTCCATACACTGCCGATGAAGGACCATAAATAATTTCTATTTGCTCGGCTTGGGAGATAGGAAGTTGCGTACTGATAGCAAGCGCACCATTTACAGCAGGTTGAATAGGAACATTATTTATCAAAATTTTGGTATATTCATTTCCTATTTGTCCACGCATAAAAAACATTTCTCCCAAAATAGCAGAACCGGGTTGAGAAACTTTTATCCAAGGCACTGTTTTCATTACATCAACAAGCGTAAGATACCCATTTTCCAAAATTTCCTCTTTTGTAATTACATATACTGTTGAGGGAATGTCTTTGAGTTCTTTTTCAGAACGGCTGACAGAAACCAAGCGAGTTTCTTTCGAAAAAGTAGTTTTGATAAGGTCAGCTTCTGTTAGTTTTTCTTTTGCAAGATGAAGAGGTGTAGCTACACTTTCTTGTTTTAAACTATCTTTATTTTGAGCAAAAATGTACGACGTGTAAAATAGAAAGCAAATTGAAGTTAGTACAAATAAGAAACTACTATTTTTCATAAAATTAATTTTAAACAGATTCAAAAACGTTATGAGGACTTTTGTTTGATAAATTTAAAAAAATAAACCTATAAATGTTACT
>PFKD01000126.1 GCA_002784125.1 Flexibacter sp. CG_4_10_14_3_um_filter_32_15 | reverse complement strand
GCCTAATAAAAAAACTGTTTTATCAATTTCATTTTTATCATAATCAATAAAAAAATTAGGAATAGGTTCTGTTTTAGAAATACTTTTATAAGAAAAAAATAAGCTGCAAAAGATAAATAGAATAAGAAAATTAAGATAAGATTTTGAACTCTTCACAAAATATAAATTATGGAATTTCTGAAATAAGTAACTGACAAAATAATTTATTTTAGGCTCTTATCTGATATTGGACTGATAATAAGCAAATTTAGCACTTACCAAATTTTATTCTGAAAAAACGAAATAATATTTTGTTAATAAATGAATTAATCAAGTTTTTATTACTATCAGTCCAAAACCTATTAAGAGCCTTATTTTAAAAGTAACGAAAGGAAAAAAGAGCCTTGTTTTAAATTTATACTAAGAATTTATTAAAAAAACAGATAATTTATTTGCTTTTTTCCTAAAAAATAAGAATATTGTTTGCATTATCGTAATTACAACTTAAAATAACCCACAACCAAAAATAAATTATCAAATATATGGAAGCAATTTGGAAAGAGCATTATCCAGAAGGAGTCGTAAAAGACATTAATCCAAACCAATATAGTTCATTAATAGAATTAATTGAAGAAAGTATAGAAAAATACGGAGACAAAACTGCCTATATTCACATGGGTGTAGAAATGACTTTCAAACAAATTGGAAATTACTCAGCCAACTTTGCAGCTTTTTTACAAAATGAAACTAACCTACAAAAAGGAGATAGAATTGCGATACAGATGCCAAACGTAATGCAATATCCGATTGCACTTTTTGGGGCTATTCGTGCTGGTATGGTGGTCGTCAATACGAATCCACTTTATACAGTTCGTGAAATGGAACATCAATTTACAGATGCTGATGTGAAAGCCGTAGTGGTTTTGGCAAATTTTGCTGATAGCATTGAAAAAGTATTACCTCATACCAATATCGAAACTGTTATTGTTACAGAAGTAGGCGATATGATGGGAGTATTTAAGCGTTCTCTTACTAATTTTGTCGTGAAGCGTGTCAAAAAAATGGTACCTTCTTATAATTTACCAAAAGCAATTCCTTTTCGTTATGTACTTGCAAAAGGTAGAAAATATCCATTTACACCTGTAAAAGTAAAAAACACAGATAACGCATTTATCCAATATACAGGAGGAACAACAGGTGTTGCAAAAGGTGCAGAACTAACACACAGAAACGTAATTGCGAACGCAGAGCAGATAAAAGAATGGATGAAACCTCTTGCTAGAGAAGGACAAGAAGTTGTTTTGACTCCTCTGCCGATGTATCATATTTTTTCTTTGACCGTAAATACATTTATTTTCTTTGCTTATGGTTGTAGCAATGTTTTGATTACAAATCCTAGAGATTTACCAGCCTTGATTAAGGACATGGCAACTCATAAAATTACTGTCATGACAGGTGTAAATACACTTTTCAATGGACTTGCCAATCATCCAGACATTAATACCGTTGATTTTACAAGACTTAAAATTGCTGTTGCTGGTGCGACTGCCGTACAGAGTGCTGTTGCTCAAAAATGGAAAGAAGTTACAGGAAATTCGTTGGTAGAAGGTTTCGGACTGACAGAATGTTCGCCAGTTGTGAGTTGTAATCCTGTCGTAGGAGAAGTGCAAATCGGAACAATCGGAATGCCTCTTCCAAGTACAGAAATAAAACTTATTGATGATGAAGGAAACGAAGTAGAAGGGTTCAATGCCCCGGGGGAACTCTGTGTAAAAGGTCCTCAAGTAATGAAAGGCTACTGGCAAAGAGCAGACGAAACAGCAAACTGTTTGGGCGAAGATGGCTGGCTCAAAACAGGTGATGTAGCTATTTTGCAAGAAGATGGTTTTCTCAAAATTGTGGATAGAAAGAAAGATATGATTTTGGTTTCAGGCTTTAATGTCTATCCAAATGAAGTAGAAGACACGATTGCTATGTATCCAAAAGTAATGGAAGTAGCTGCAATCGGAGTTGAAGATGCAAAATCTGGAGAAGCTGTAAAAGTATTTATTGTCAAAAAAGACGATTCACTAACAGTAGAAGAAATCAAAAAATACTGTAAAGAAAATATGACAGGTTATAAAGTTCCTAAACATTATGAATTCAAAGACGAATTGCCAAAATCGAATGTAGGAAAAATCTTGCGTCGTGTCTTGAAAGATGCAGAAAAAGAAAAACTAGCAAGTGTATAATTTTTAGACAAATAATGATAAAACAAAAAGAGCGATACAATCTGTATCGCTTTTTTTCAGCTATCTTCCAAAACCCGATCACTCGGTTGTCTTAAAATGCCAATTTAGAATTATGAATTTAGATTTTAGAAGGGAATACAAAATCAAAATTCAAAAATTTGTAATTTAATTCTACATTCAGACTTCTAAAATCTAAATTTATTCAATGGTCTAAAAGGTGTAATTGATACCTTTTTATAATTTTCTTCAAAAGTTCTCCATAAAGTGGCGATGTTGCATAACCAACTCCTCCAGTTCGTTCCGAACCAATTTTGTTTGCCCAGTCTTCATAGTTTTTGCCTTTTGTGAAAAGTGGTGCATATCTTTTATTTGTCGACAAAAATTCGGAATGCCCTCTAAAAGATTCCCATGCGCTTCCATATTGTGTAAAATAATCTTGTACTTTACATTCATACAAAACATTTCCTTTTTTGATAAATGGCTTTTGAGTTAGGATAATATCTTGATTCATAGAGGCTTCTTCGGCTGTAAAATATTCTGTTGTGATTGTTTTTTGGCCTTCTTTTTTCTTGTTTTTTATGCCAAAATAATTATTATGAATTACTCTTGAACCGTAAGCTGTTTCTAATGCCGATTGAGCGAGTTTTATCGAAACAGGAACATTATATTTTATTTGTTCCATAAGTGCCGTTTCAATTTTGCGAAGATGAACTGTATCAGTAAAATAATTCAAAACGTGAGCAGGTGCATCAAGATTTTTCAAGACCATTTCCATAAACATGCGACTAATATCTCTATTCATTACTAAAAGAATGCTGTCATTAAGTTGGTCTAAACGAGAAGTTTTGTTTTGAATAAGTGCTTTTGTAATACGAATTTGCTTTTGAATCATAAACTCTTCCATCATATTTTCATTTTTTGCAAGACTTGCCAAATCATCATAGTCTGCAACTGAATGAACGAAAATAGGAAGACCATTTTTTGTGTCTTTTATATCTTGTTTAGCCGTATTTTCATCAGAGTTAGAAGAAGCAAGTCGCATCAATTCCATTGTAGAAGAAGTTTTACCTTCTGAACCAAAAGAAAAAATACTTGCCGTATTGCTAGACATAGAGTTAGATACAGAATTAGAAGCCATCAACGGTTTTTCCTCCGTTTCCCACAATTCAAAAGGCATTTCTTGTCCTATCTGAACCCACAAATTTTTGATATATGTATTTTGTGTATCTCCCCAACTTCCATACAAAGCCACCATTCCCAAAAATAAAGCTGCCACAACGAGCATATAATTTTGGATAACAAATGAAATATGGTATTCAAAATACCTTTGTCCTACCATAAGTTTGATAGGGATTTCTACGTGCTTATATGTATTTTGACGATTTCTTATCTTTTCCAAACTAATAGAAATGGGTAAGAAGTCTTTTATAAATTTATTTTTCATCGTATTTGTATAGTGTAGCTCATATTTTAATATTCGAATAAAAATCTTTTTTGCTAATTTTATTTGTAATTAATTGAGTATTTAAAATTAATTTCAATTAGTAGTATCAAAAATTAGCTAAATGACTTAATTATGCTATTATTTTTAGCAAAGTTAAGTAACAAAATCTATATTTCCAATACTTTGATAAAAAATAAACTAAAAATTTGAGCAATTTTATTAATTGCTTGAAAATCAATAAAATGAGTTGGTTTCGTAGAATGACACAAAAAAACACCTTACTCTAAAGAAGCAAGGCGTTTATCAATCCATTAAAATTAATTTCTATTACTTAGTTTTTAACCACTCTATGTGTGAAACGAAAATCTTTTCCTGTGATTTCAACAATATAAAGTCCTGTTTTCAAACGATTGGTAGGCAAAGTAATTTCTTCATTTCCATTTACAAAAACGGTTTGAAAAGAAACTTCTTTTCCTTGTGCATCAAACATACGAACTACTACATTTTGAGATTCAATGACTGATACTTGAAGTTTTGTATCTTGAGAAGTCGGATTTGGGAAGATTTTAAATTGATTTACTGTATTCTGAATTGTTGTTTCTTCTTTTTTATTATCATTATTATTATTATTTGGATTACCAACAGTAATTTTTGAGTTTCCTGTAATAGTAATATGATAATCTTCTACTTCGCCATAACTAAACGTTTCACAAGAAGTAGAGTTTGCATTGTATTTCATCGAAACACGCATACGAGTTGTGCCTGTTGAAGCTGTTGCAGGAACGCTAATTGTTCCACTCACAGAAGTTGCATTAGTAGCCGAACGAGAAAAAACGGTTTCATTAGCATCATTAAAATCTCCATCTCTGTTCCAATCAATAAAGACTCTATAGGCTTCATTATAAACTGTTCTAGACCAAGCAGGATAAATAGTTATTGTCTGATTACTGCCTTTACTAACTGTTGTGCTAAGATTTGTATAATCTTTATAACCACCATTCGAACCCGAAGTATTATTAATTGAGCCAAAAGTTACTCGTTGAATCCATTCATCGGCAACACTATTTCCTTTTGATGCACAGTAATTTGAAGGTGCAGCAGTACTTCCACCAGTTGTTCCACCAGTTACGGTATGATTTCCAGCATAAGTAAATGTATCTTGTGAATATGAAGTCCATTCAGAAACTGTATAAGTTGTATTTCCAGTTGTTACAGTAGGTTTTCTAACCAAAGTAACATTTGCTCCAAAAGTAGCCGAACTATTAAAAACACCAACTACATCAATCAAAGAACCATTTTTGAATAAAGCAACAGCATCATTTCCATTAAAAGTAACTGCACTAGAAGAAGTAACCAAATCAGCTTTGTTTTTGAGTGTTGTAGAAGCTGAAGAATAAACAATTACATACGTCTGACCTGCTGCCAATGTTCCACTCAAACCAAGATTTGAGTTCCAATTTCCTGCGCCATTTGTTTGTTTTTGAATAGAATAAGCCGAAAGACTAACTGATGAAGAAGTCGGATTATAAATTTCTAACCCCTTATTATTAGAAGAACCTTCAATATATTCTGAAATGAAAAGCTCTGAACCTGTTGGGGTTGGGGTTGTTCCACCTCCAGTACCTCCACCTGTTCCAGTTCCACCAGACAAATTCCAAGCGATTGCTACTGTTTGAGGATAATCAATGTATGGATTACGGTCGCCTTGATATTGTTCGATTTTATTATTTCTGTCTATTTCGTCAGCATCAACTGGGTCTTGCAAATGCCATTGATACAAGACATTAATATCTCCTACTTGGCTCATCGAACCTGCTTGAGTTGGGTACATGGTATAAAAATAAAAAATGGCACGAGCAGTATTTCCTTTTTGGTCTTCACGAGGCTCAAAAGTTTGAGAAGCATATTCGCTATACGCATCGATATTTGAAGAAGGAATGGAAGTTTGTTGTGAAGAATTTACCATCCATTTTTCAGTTTGAGAATCATTTATTTCTGCAAAAGGATAGTTTGAGCGTGTGCTATTCCAACTCCCATAAGTCGGAAATAAATGATGAATATCTGAAACCATTGGGTCTGCTTTCCCAAAGAAACTTTGAGGTACAGTATGTTCGCAGTTGATAGGAGCTGGATTTGTGCCTGTTCCTCCATACGTCCAAGGCTGAACAAAGCCTGAATAAACACCAGTAATTGTATTATTTTTATTATCAATATAATTATACATATATTTTCTAGCTGTTGAATAGCCTAAAGTATTGTGTTTGCCATCATGATAATTTTGTTTGTACCAAGTTCGCAGAGCAGAACCTGAAAGATTAGAAGGGGGAGCAGTTTGGGCATTTACTGAAAAAGTAAAGCCAATAAAAATCAATAAAACAGCGAAAAATTGGAATCGTAAATTCGTAATCATTTTTGAAAAGGGAAAGGGAACTTTGTGAATAAATTTTTATAGTAAAAGGGGATACAAGAATTTTTGTAATTCTAATGTCGCCAAAACTACTTCCTTTGCTTTGCTCTCACAATCAAAAAACGGTTAAGATAGTAAAGTGATTTTTATGTAAGAATCAAAAGGTTTTATTAGAGTTATGAGATAAATTAGTAAAGTTTTGTTATTAATTTGTTCACAATAAAAGGATTGATTACTAAGAAGTTAATGCGAACTTTGTAAGGCTAAAAACAGACTAAAATAGACTAAAAAGGGCTAAAAACAGACTAAAATAGACTAAAATACACTCAAAAGACTTCAAATAACTTTTTTTGAGTAAAAACTAAAGAAATAAAGATTGAATTTTGTATGAATTAATTGTTAATTAAATTACCTATTATTATTTTTCTATTTTGATAAAAAACCATAGAATAGTAAAGCGATTTTAACATTAACAACGGTTTAATTTTGCTTTTTTGTGTTAATTCAAAATTCATATTTATAAATTTTGTTCTAAAATCATTCTTCATATAGAAATCAAAAAATGGACTTACTCTTAGAACTCGCTTTCATTCTTTCCAAATATCCCCTCAAATCTTTAGACCAAGTGTTGCCTAAAGATTCCAAAATGAGAAGGTTATTTGATGCTGTTTCGAAAGGAATTATTCAGACGGATGAAGAAGCTGCCAGTTTTTTGTATGAAACTTCGCCTTCTGATAAGCGTTATTTGATGCTCAAACGAAATTTAATCAACAAACTTTTTGAGCTTCTGCTTTCTAGTGATTTGGAGGTAGAAAAAAAGATACGAAAGAGCAAACGAAAAGATATTTTTAATCAAGAAGAAACCAAGTTTTTGGCAAATCAATATTTGATTATTGCAGATAAATTATTGATTCAAAATGTATATCATAATGCCGAAAAAATCATTGAAAGAGTTCGTCAGAAGGCAAAAGAATATCATTTAATAGAAACAGAATGGGAATGTGTCCGAAAGTTACGAACCATTTATGCGCTGAAAGGATTTGCTAACGAAACTGAAAAATACACACTAGAAGCCCAAGAATTGAGAGAAGAAATGATTTTTTTGGATAACTTGAAAAGTTACTGGGAAGTCATGCAAGCCAAAACAAAATTTTTTATTGGACAATATTCTGAATGGGAAGCCGAAGCCTACGCTGCCGAAAAACTAACTGAAAAGTACTACAAAAAGTACGAAGAAGACGAAAAAAATACGCATCCATTAGCTAAATTATACGGTTTTCGTTTCAGAAATACTCGTCTTTTGCAGAGCCAACCCAAACTAGAAGATTTGCAAAAAAATACAAACGATTGGCAAGAACATTTTCAAACTTATCCTCATCTGAATACGCCTACACGAAATTTGGAGCTTTTGACTGCACAAATTTATACACATCGTTACGCAGGAGAATTTTTACAAGCCTTACAATTAATAAAAAAAGCAACCAAACTCACAACCTATCAAGCCTTTAATAAATTCAAGATTCAAGAACTTTATTTTGATACACTTCTAAAAATAAACGAACCCAAACACGGCTACAAACAAGCTGCTCTTATTTTGTTAGAAGTTTTGGAAACGCCACAATTCGAAAGACTTGACAAATGGGATAAATCTTCTTGGAGATTGCGTGAAGCCTATTTATTTTTGATTTTAGAAGACAAAGACCCAAAATTAGTAAGGAAATTTACACCTAATTTTTATAGAAAAAATTTACTTTTACAACTTCCAGATGAACCCATTACAAAAGACAAAACAGGGTATAATATCATTCGAATTTGGATAAAATTAGTTTTTTTATTTTATACAGGAATAGAAGATTTTGTTTCAGAAGCAAATAATTTGAGGAATTATTATCAGCGTCATTTGAAAGATTCAAAAGATGAGCGTTTGCGACAATTTATTTTATATCTAATAAAAACAGCTCAAAACGACTTTAATCCTATTTTTTTGATAGAAAATAAATTAGTACTACCAAAAGAAAATTATACTTTTACAGAATTTGGTTGTTATGAGAGAATGGAAGAGTTGATTTTGAATTTTTGTGTGAAGGTGGTTTAAAATAAAATCAATGCACATCAATTCCATCAAAATAGATTTCAGTATTTCATAATTACTTTTCAAATTTAGTAATTCCTAAATCCCCTTTTTGAGTTTCTGATAGTTTAGGAATTTGATTACTTCTCAATAGGTTTTTGGCATTTTCATAGATAGAAATATTTCTATTGGTAGGATAATTTCTAATAAAATGATCTCTATAAATATTCTCAATCGTTGTTTGAGCATTTTTACTAGGATAAATTTGATTTGCAATTTCTGCCAAACGAATAGAATAATTGGGATTGTATTCAGCTTTTAGTAATGCTTCTGTCAAAAGTTCGTTTGCTTTTGCTCTTCTTTCAATTTGTTCTTGAGTTTTGTCTTTTTTATCAATTCTGTCTTTGAGCGCATCTACCGTAATAGCCAACTGATTGATTTCTTTATTTTTGTTTTCAATAACTCGGTACGTACTTTTATCAAGTTTTAAAACTTCTTCTAATATTTTTTCTTTTTCTACTAATTCACCTAGTTTTTTGTCTAATTGATTACTAAGTCGCATAGAACTATTGAGTTGTAATTTCATTTGTTCGTTTTGCATCTCTATTTCTTCTTTTCTATCAATAGCAATACTTCGTTCACGCAATGCCCAAGCAGCCAAAATGCCAAGCACTAAAAAAATGACTATCAAAGAAATTGTCTTGAAAACTTTATTTGCCTTTACTCTACGCTTACTTTTTGTAATTAATTCTTGTTCGTCATTGGTAAGCTGTAAGGTTTCCAAATGAGGTTCAATCAAAGAAAGACTATTTTTACTCAAAACTTCGCCTGTATTTTGGTGGGTTTTGAGTCCTGTTTGTAGAATTTCTTTTGCTTTAGCTAGATTTTTTTCTTCTGTTGTAAGTCTTTCAACAATTTTTAGAGCAAGACTATCATGAGCCAACTCAACACGCTGTTCTGAAAGATGAATAATACGAACTTTACTGAGTTCTTCTAAACAAAATGTAATATTTTCTTTACTTGCGCCGTGCGAATACATCAGATTTGTAGCTTCGTGCAAATCCATAGAAACACGAGTTCCATCATCAGTTACAAGCAAATTAAGAATTGTCCAAACTTGTCGTTCTTCTGTTTTGGGCAAATGAGCTTGCACTTTTTTGACTTGTTCTTCCAAATATTCTCCCAAAACATCGCCAATCGTACTGAGTTCTTTGACAAGTTCTGGGTTGAAAGTAACACGTTCTGCCCAACTGTCATTTACAACATTTGTATAGCCAGCCAGTACACCTTGTTTACTTTTTGCAAGTTCATAAAGACGGTCTAAATAAATTTGAAGATAGGTAAGTTCTATCAAACTGCGTTCTTCTGCAACCTGCGAAACAATCAAATCAGCCGTTTCTTTTGGGTATTCTACTTGAATATTGAATGCTTCTGCTGACTTCAAAATAACCTCTTTGGCATTGGTTCGGCGCATTTTTTCTACACGCACTCTATAATCAAAAAGTTGTGGAACACGTTCTTCAAACTCCGATAAATCTGCCAAATATTCCTCACGCATCACCAAAATAACCTTACAATTATACTCGCTAGACAAAACGGTCTGAATAAAATCATAAAATTGGGTTTGCTCTTCTCTACTTCCTGAAATATATAACTCTTCAAACTGGTCAATGATTACATAAATAGGACGAAAGAAAGTCATGTGAAGTGCCTTAATGGCAAGATGAAGAGGCGTATGTGGTTTGAGTTTGCGTTGAAGGTATTTATTTGTTTCTTCCAAAATTGCCGTTCCGATATGGTCTTTTCTACGGACATGAAGAGGCAGCCAGTCGTCAGAAGAAAAACATATTGGCAAACCACAATGTACCAAACTCGTTTTTCCAGTTCCAGACGCACCGTACACCAAGACTAAATTACTTTCTGTTGTTTTTTTGAATAGTAATTGAATCTCGGCATCTCTACCAAAAAAGATTTCTTTGTCTTTGCGTCCATACGCTTCCAATACCTTAAATGGACTACTTGTCATAATTTTGATGAACGGCTATTGATTAGTTTTTTAGGATAATTACTAGTAACTACTCTCTCAGTTTAAGATAGTTAATTTATAGGAATTATAAAAATACGATTTTTTGAGAAACTTCCCTATTATCTTTTCTTTTATTTATTAAACGAAGCAAAATCGTTTTTGGTTTTTTGAAGTGGAAAGTAATTTAAAAAAAATAATTACGTTTTCTAATAAAAATCAATAAAAAAATACTGCAAGCCTAACATTTTTCATTCTTAATAGTATTCTTTTTGGAGAATATTTTTTTGTTAAGATAAAAAACACACACAAACAATTTTGCCTTTTTGGTTTTATGCCACTTTCTACTTTAAAATCTGCCCAGTTTGCCGAATTTGTCTATATCGAACAATCGCATACAGGAAATATGCGCAAACACAATGAAGATGCTTGTGCTGTCTTCGAAACGCCTAATGGTCTTTTATGTGTCGTCTGTGATGGAATGGGAGGACATTTGGGAGGAGAACGAGCCTCCAAACTTGCCATAGAAAAAATAGGGGAATATATGAGTTCGCAACATTTTCTTTTAGGAAAACTGACTGATGCTTTAGACCAATCTTTTGCCTTTGCACATGCTGCCATTGCTTACGAAGCTGAGACAAATCCCCTTCTTAAAGGAATGGGAACAACTTGTGTCGCCATTTTATTTCATCCAGATGCTACTTTCTGCGCTCATGTGGGTGATAGCCGTTTGTATATTTTTAGAGATAATGAATTGATACGGCTTACAAAAGACCATTCATTTGTGCAAGGTTTGATAGATGATGGAATAATTACGGAAGCAGAATCACTTTATCATCCAAAAAGAAACTTGATAGAGCGTGCTTTGGGTTCGGATGATGCACAACCTGACATTGCCAATTTAGGAAGAGTTTTACAAAATCTTAGAGTAGGAGATGTATTTTTGCTTTGTTCTGATGGACTCTCAAATGAATTAGGAGATGTAGAAATCAAAAATTTTCTTGAAAATGATACACTTGCTTTAGAAGAAAAAATTGAAAGAATGATGAACAAAGCTCTTCAAGCAGGAGGAAAAGATAATATTACCATTCAACTTATTGAGAAAGTAGAATAAATACACCGTTTGAAAAGGAATTGATTAATGCGATTTTGGTGTTACTGTGTTTTTTTACGTGTTTTTTTACCTTTTTAATTATTGTAACAAAAAAAGAGGCTGTCCGAAAGGGTCAGCCTCTTTTTGTGAGTTGTAAATTAAGTGTTATTACGGTTTTTTAGAACATTGATTATCAGTGATTTAGCAAAAATCAAATCGTACTTATTTTTCCATAACGATAGGTTTGCAAACCTATCGTTATGGAAAAATGAACTTTACAAAATTAACTGCGATAACATTTATTATAAATAAAATACCATTTATCACTTACCACCTACAACTTGTATTTTAAAGTCCTATCGATTACCCACATGTTTTCTAAAAGCAAAAAATGTATTCATTCATTGCTTTTTCGTCGTATTTCCTAAGGGAAAAACTTAGTAGTGGTGTTTCATTTTGCCTTAACAAGCGTCAGTTATCGAAGATAAAGACGTTGTTAATGGCTAAATAAAACAGAAATACAGCTCTTTTACCTATTTCAAGCACGTTTCAGACTTGTGGGTAATCGATAGATTTTAAAGTCCTGCGCCTTCTTTAATTTCATCTACCACTGAAGGGTCAACCAAAGTAGAAGTATCTCCAAGATTAGAAACATCTCCTTCTGCAATTTTTCTCAAAATACGACGCATAATTTTTCCAGAACGAGTTTTTGGAAGTCCAGAAACAATTTGAATTTTTTCAGGTTTGGCAATCGCTCCAATTTCTTGAGAAACGGTTTTCAAAATTTCTGCTCTCAACTCTTCTATTGACTTGCTAGAGTTTTCATCACAAATCACAAAAGCATAAATTCCTTGTCCTTTTATATCGTGAGGATAACCAACTACTGCCGATTCGATTACGTCTTCGTGCTGATTGATAGCGTCTTCTACTTCTGCCGTTCCCATTCTGTGTCCAGAAACATTGATAACATCATCTACACGTCCTAAAATTCTGTACATTCCGTCGTGGTCTCTTTTACAGCCGTCACCGGTAAAATAATAACCTCTGTATGTAGAAAAATAAGTTTGTTTACAGCGTTCGTGGTCGCCATAAGTGGTGCGTAAAATGCTAGGCCAAGGATATTTTATACATAAATTTCCTTCTACATTATTTCCTTCAATTTCGTTTCCATCCGAATCTAATAAAACAGGCTGAATTCCGGGGAGTGGAAGGGTTGCACACGTTGGTTTGTTTGGTGTAACTCCTGCCATGTTAGATATCATCATTCCACCTGTTTCTGTTTGCCACCATGTATCCACAATCGGACAATTTCCCTTTCCAATATGTTGATGATACCAATCCCATGCTTCTTCATTGATAGGTTCGCCAACTGTTCCCAAGACACGGATAGAAGACAAATCATATTTATTGACAAACTCCAATCCCTTGGCTTGTAGCGCACGAATTGCCGTCGGTGCAGTATAAAAAATAGAAACTTTGTATTTATCTACAACCTCCCAAAAACGACCTGCATCTGGAAAAGTAGGTGTTCCTTCAAACATAAGCGTCGTCGAACCTGCCAAAAGAGGTGCATAAACGATATATGAGTGTCCAGTAATCCAACCAATATCAGCCGTACACCAATAAATATCATCGTCTTGAAGCTGAAAAACATTCTCAAAACTATATTTTGTATAAACCATATAGCCACCTGCATGATGAACAACGCCTTTTGGTTTTCCTGTCGAACCCGAAGTATAAAGGATAAATAATGGATCTTCGGCATCAATAATCGTTGCAGGACAAAAAGTATCAGCTTTTTCAGTTTGTTCGTGCCACCAAATATCTCTACCTTCTTTCATCGTAACCTCCGAATTGGTACGCTTCAAAACGATTTGTTTTTCGATGGAAGGACAGTTTTCAAGAGCTTCATCGACTACATTTTTTACATCAAAAACTCTATTTCCTCTAAAGTTTCCATCCGAACTCAAAACGACTTTTGCTTGTGCGTCATTAATTCTATCAGCCAAAGCAGAAGAAGAAAAACCTGCAAAAACTACCGAATGAACAGCACCCAAACGAGCGCAAGCCAAAACACCAATCGCTAATTCGGGAATCATTGGCATGTATAAAACTGCTCTATCTCCTTTTTCTACACCATTATTTTTCAAAACATTGGCAAACTCACATACTTTTTCATGTAATTGCTTATAAGTAAATTCTATTTCGTCATCGTCTGGACTGTTTGGCTCCCATATTAAGGCTACTTTATCGCCTTTTGTAAGTAAATGTCTGTCTAAACAATTTTCTGTAATATTGAATTTTGCGCCTTCAAACCATTTTACATAATAGTCTTCAAAACTATAATCTAAAACTTTGTCCCAGCGTTTGTGCCAAGAAAAAGTTTCTGCAATATCTTCCCAAAAACGTTCAGGAGTTTCTACGCTTTTTCGGTAGGCTGTACTATAATCTTCTAAGGTTCTAATTCTCATGATTGTGTGTATTTTTTGAGGTGTGTAATTATGAAGCTGTTTAAACTTTTAAATTGTGTGTGTTCAGTTCCTTAGAACTGAACAAAAACGCTTCTTCAGAAGCGTAAAAGTTCGTTTCTAAGGAAACGAACACACATAAATCTGTTTATAAACTTGATTTAATAAAAAGTTTAAACAACCTCTATATTAGAAAAAGTAAAATTTTTAGTAATTCTATCTTTTCATACCTCAATCTAAAAAAATAAAAACGGTTTCCCTAAAAAAAAATACTATTTTAGCAAAGTATAGTTTTTGTTAATTTTTGCGAGAATTACTCTGCTAAATTAATATAGCTATACAAAATTAATATAGCTATCCAAAGTAAATTTTGTATAGTTATTTTTTTTGAGTAAATTAAAAATAAATCAGTACACAAACACTATTATTTTTATCAAAATGAATACTTTCAAATTTCCAGATTGTCCACGTTGCCAAAGCAATCAGATTATAAAAAGTGGTACTATACGCAACAAACAGCGTTTTTTATGTAAATCTTGCAATTATTACTTTACTGTTCAGAAAGACGGAAAGCGTATTGATAATTACTATGTAGTGAAGGCTTTGCAGCTTTACTTGGAAGGGCTTTCATACAGAGAAATTGAGCGAATTATCGGAGTAAGTCATGTATCGGTAATGAACTGGGTAAAAGAATATAAAATTTCTCGTCCAAAAATGAGAGAATATCGCCCTACTTATAAAGTATTAAAACACAGTGAGTTATTAGATTTTTTAGCCGAAAAAAATGCCTTAGATGATTCTAGTGTTTTGATTACGCCTTTGGGAGATAAATTTATGGTAATTAAATGGAAACGGATTTAATTTGTAGAGATTAATTTTCTTATAACTTATTTATTTTCAAGGTTTTATAAGTATTTTGTTTTGCAAAAGGGTATCCCATTTAACCCATAACTTTAGTTGTGGGAACAAGAAAAAAGAATACGTTTTGTAACGGTTATTAAGTGCCGATTAGTTTTTTCTCACGAATAAATTCGTGGGTTTAATTGGGGATACCTTTTGCAATGAGTGGAAAGGATTAAATTGTTGATAATCAGATATTTAAATCATAATTAAACGCTACAATTTAATGGGAATTGGATATTAGGAACTAGAAACTGGGGAAATACAAATACAAACATCAATTTGATTTCAATTGGTTAAGACTAGAAGTGTGTATTTTACCCATTTTTCAATCTTTATTTTCTGATCTCTATTTTCTAATCTTTATTTTTCAATTTCTAGTAAAACTATAATTCATTTAACAGAAAACAACCCACCATTTGGCAACTAGGTCAGCTTGTGTGTATAATTGTGAAGATAAACACAAAATAAAATTTTATAAACACACAAACATACAAAATAATGAAACTATTAAAATTAGGTTTGATTGCCTTCTATTTGGTTTTAAGCTCTTTTAGCCAAAATTTATTCGCTCAAGAAAAAACAACCGAAACAGAAAAGAAAAAAGAAATTGACCATTCTTACAAACCTCTCACTCTAAAACTTGATGAAAGTGGAAACAAATACATTCGTTTTCTTACTTGGCATCAGTTCTGGACTCGTTCTACTCAAAATAATCCCAATAGCATTGGTATTGATGGGAATCCTTCTACTAGTACGTTTGATATTGGTCTTCGTCGTTCTCGTGTTTTGATGTATGCACAAGTTTCGCCTCGTTTTTTGATTCTTACTCATTTTGGTATCAATAATCAGACATTTAGAAATGGAGGAATTACAGGTGCAAATGGCAAGAAACCTCAGTTATTTATGCATGATGCTTGGACAGAATATAAAGTTGTAGACCAGCTTTATGTAGGTGCAGGACTTCATTATTGGAATGGAATTTCTCGTATGTCTAGTGCAAGTACACTTAATTTTCTAACGATTGATGCACCTATTTTCAACTGGGCAACCATTGAACTGACAGACCAATTTGCTCGTCAGCTTGGTGTTTATGCAAAAGGAAAAATCGGAAAACTAGATTACCGAATTGCCTTAAACAAACCTTTTGCAGCAGGTGGACTAGCAGATGATTTGCCAAAAGATGGAATTGCAAGAAATGTTCTAAACGATAATACAGCCGTGCAAGGTTATTTTAATTACCAATTCTTTGATAAAGAGTCTAATAAGTTACCTTATTTTGTAGGTACGTATATGGGAAGTAAGAAAATTTTTAATATTGGCGCAGGTTTTCATTATCACCCAGAAGCAATAGGCGTAAATAAAGTAGGGCAATCTCAAGCCGAATTACAAGATATTTCACTTTTTGCAGTTGATGCTTTCTTAGAATTACCTCTTGGAAAAGGTGGAATTACAGCGTATTCTGTTTTTTATAATTATAATTTTGGGGATAATTATCTGCGTAATGTAGGAATTATGAATATTACTGGAGCAACGGCAGGTTCGCTAGGAGGAAATGCACAACCTACCATCGGAACAGGTTCAATTTTCTATACACAGGCTGGTTATGCTTTTTCAAAATTCAAAAACGGAGCGCAATTTCAACCCTTTGCAGCCGTAACCTACAAAAATTTTGAAGCCCTAAATGAACCCTCTACACAGTTTGATTTTGGTGCAAATTATTTTATAAATGCGCATTTTGCCAAAATAACACTTCAATATTCTCAACGCCCTGTTTATGCAGCAGGAAATTTAAACACCACACGAGGAGAAATTATTCTTCAAACGCATATTTTGCTATAAAATTAGTTAGCAGTTATCAATAAATAGTTATACTCAAAGAAAATTAGTTTTCGCCTCTGTAATAAATATCTCAGACACTTTCAGAAGTGTCAGACAGCTAGATTTTTGCTTTTCAAAGTCGAAAACCAAAACCGACCGAGTATAATTGATAACTGATAACTGAAAAATTCAACTCTATTCTTAAAAATCAATTCTCACACACCCAAAAGTAAACATTTTTAACTTGTATTTTACTGGTAACTGTTTACTGTAACTGAAAATAATTATGGAAAAAAACACGCAAAAAAAGCTCATGGACAGATACTGGAAAAAAAATCTGTCTTACCTTAGCATTCTTCTCATCATTTGGTTTCTCGTTTCTTACGGAGCAGCAATCATGTTCGTAGATACTCTCAACACAATCAAAATCGGTGGTTTTAAGCTTGGTTTTTGGTTCGCTCAACAAGGTTCAATTTACGTCTTTGTAGCCTTGATTTTCGTCTATGTTTGGCTTATGAACAAGCTAGACAAGGAATTTGACGTAGATGAAAAATAGTAGCTGATACTTTTTAAGTGTCAGAAATATAATAAGTTTAATGACACTTGAAAAGTGTCGGCTACTTTCTGTTGTTGGTGTTCCACCAACAACATTATTTAAAAAAACACACACATCACAAATAAATCTTAATTCATTATGAGTATTTTAGTTTGGACATACATACTTGTAGGTATCACTTTCGCCCTTTATATAGGTATTGCGATTTGGTCTAGAGCAGGTTCGACAAAGGAATTTTATGTAGCTGGAGGAGGCGTTTCGCCACTCGCTAACGGAATGGCAACGGCAGCAGACTGGATGTCGGCAGCTTCTTTTATCTCTATGGCAGGGATTATTTCATTTGTAGGTTACGATGGTTCGGTTTACTTAATGGGCTGGACAGGAGGTTATGTACTTTTGGCATTGGTACTCGCTCCGTATCTTCGCAAGTTTGGTAAGTTTACCGTTCCTGATTTTGTTGGGGATAGGTATTATTCAGATACGGCTCGTTTGGTGGCTGTTGTTTGTGCACTTTTTGTTTCTTTTACGTATGTGGCTGGTCAGATGCGTGGCGTGGGCGTTGTATTTGCTCGTTTTTTGGAAGTTCCTGTTGAACTTGGCGTAATTATCGGAATGTGTATTGTATTTTTCTATGCTGTTTTGGGTGGAATGAAAGGAATTACTTATACACAAGTAGCTCAATATTGTGTTTTGATGTTTGCCTTTTTAGTTCCTGCTATTTTTATTTCCATTCAAATGACAGGCAATCCAATTCCTCAAATTGGTTTTGGTAGCACATTAACAGGAAGCGAAACTTATCTTTTGGATAAATTAGATGGTCTGAATCAAGAATTAGGTTTTGCTGCTTATACAGACGGAGCAAAAAGTAAAATTGATATTTTCTTTATTACGGCTGCACTTATGGTCGGAACGGCAGGGCTTCCACACGTAATTGTGCGTTTCTTTACTGTTCCTCGTGTAAAAGATGCTCGTATTTCGGGTGGATATGCTCTTATTTTTATTGCCTTGCTTTATACTACTGCCCCTGCTCTTGCAGCATTTGCTCGTACCAATCTTATCGAAACAGTTAGTAATAATAAATATTCAGATATGCCTGCATGGGTTGCAAATTGGGAAAAAACAGGTCTTTTGGGTTGGATAGACAAAAACGACGACGGAGTAATTCAGTATGTAGCAGGAAAAGCCGTCGTGGGCAAACCTGAATTTGTAGAAGGAAAAAAAGGCAAACATGGAGAATTAATGATTGCCAATCCTGATGCATCTTCTAAAAACGAACTATATATCGACAGAGATATTATAGTACTTGCCAATCCAGAAATTGCAAATCTTCCAAACTGGGTGGTTGCTCTTATCGGTGCTGGTGGACTGGCAGCAGCTCTTTCAACGGCAGCAGGGCTTCTTTTGGTAATTTCTTCTTCTATTTCTCATGATTTATTGAAGAAAGTCGTTATGCCAACTATTTCAGAAGAAGGAGAACTCATAGCTGCACGTATTGCAGCAGCCGTAGCTGTTACGATTGCAGGACTTTTCGGAATTTATCCTCCAGGATTTGTGGCTGAGGTCGTTGCTTTTGCTTTTGGACTGGCAGCAGCTTCATTTTTTCCAGCTATTGTAATGGGAATTTTTTACAAACGAATGAATAAAGAAGGTGCGATTGCTGGTATGATTTCAGGATTGGTATTTACGATTGTTTATATTGTTTATTTCAAGTTTGTCGTTGATTCTTCTCAAAATATTCCTGCAAACTGGCTTTTTGAAATATCACCTGAAGGAATAGGAACATTGGGAATGCTTATTAATTTTATTGTTTCCATAACCGTAAGTAGTCTTACACCTGCACCTCCACAAGAAGTACAGGATATTGTAGAAGATATTCGTTTACCTCGTGGTGCTGGTCAAGCCGTTGATCACTAGATAGTTAGCAGTAGCAGTTATCAATTACCAGTAACCAGTTGAACACAGGTGTTTATTGGTAATTGATGACTTGCATTAAGATTTAAGACACTATTTAATATGCTATTCATAAAGTTTAAAGTAATCCGTATTTTACTGATAACTAATAACTGTTTACCGATAACTGAAATGAAGAACCGTTTATTAACACGTAATTTACTCATTTTGACTACACTAATGATTGTACTTTTCAATTATCCATTATTAGGAATGTTCAATAAGATAAAATGGGTGGAGAAAGTTCCGACTGCTTTCTTTTATCTATTTGGTGTGTGGTTTGTTTCGGTAATTCTTTTGATATTTATTATTTATCATTGGAAACGCTGAAACTGTGTTATGTCGGATAGTGAGGAAGAACGCTCTTTTTGGGTTGTTCTTCCTTTTTTTATTTTATTAGCATAGGAAAAGGTGGGCGCATCTCAAAATGTCGTTTTTAGTAGGGAAAAGGCTTGTCTTTTCCTCAACTAGCATTTTGAATTGGAAAAAACTGTATGGAAGGAAAATGCAAGCCATTTCCCTACAAC
The DNA here is from genome assembly GCA_002784125.1 of Flexibacter sp. CG_4_10_14_3_um_filter_32_15. GTDB lineage: Bacteria > Bacteroidota > Bacteroidia > Cytophagales > Bernardetiaceae > Bernardetia. The sequence goes on along the minus strand of PFKD01000126.1, from coordinate 738 downwards.
TATAAAATTAATAAAGCGACATCTTGAGATGCATCCAAAAAGGCAAGCCTTTTTTCCATACACATATTATTCATTCTCACTCCACTATTTCCTCGCCCCATGCCCCTCATTTTCCTGTTCCTAATTCCCTAGTATTTCATTGACTTCACTAACAATATCCTTCGTAGAAAATGGTTTTGTAATATACGAATCTGCCATAGTCAAGCCTTTTTTAATATCTGCTGGTTGTGTTTTGGCTGATAGAAAAATTACTTTTGTAGCCTTCAATTCTTCCTCATTTCTTATAAACTGACACACTTCGTAACCGTCCATTTCGGGCATCATAATATCCAAAATGATGACGTGAGGTTTTTGTTTTTTTATAATTTCAAGAGCTTCTTTTCCATCTCGTGCTACAAAAACTTCATAACCACTTTTTCGCATCAAAAAATCAAGGGAAAGTAAAATATTAGGTTCGTCGTCGGCAATCAAAATACGTTTCATACATTTAGGAGTTGGGGAATGGAGATTAGGAAATGGGGAATAAAAAATTACGTTATTTTTAAATGAATTTAGGAATTTTTTTATAAATTGAAATTATGCTTCAATGAAAGCCTTAAAGTCATTGAAGGCTTAAAATAAGGATTATATTTGTATTTCATTCATATTTCATTTAGGGTAAACGCACGAAACTTTTTATACTGCTTTCAGTGTATTTAAACACACTTTAACTATCAGAGTAAATTCAATTTACAAAGT
>PFKD01000411.1 GCA_002784125.1 Flexibacter sp. CG_4_10_14_3_um_filter_32_15 | reverse complement strand
AAAAAACATTCTAAAAAATTACAATAGTGAAGAATACAAAATTGATTTTACCATAAAGGAAAGTTGTTACGATAATTTTGTCTGACTACTTAAACCTTCAGATTTGAAGTTTAATGCCTATTATGGACTTTCTTTAGAATGGCAAAAAGACACAAAAAATCGTTTCGAACTTTCTTTTGCTACTCAAGAACTTGCTTTAGGTCATCAAATAGATTATACTTCTACTGTAACAGGAACAGGAACAGCCTCCTTTTTTAAACAGTACACAAGAAAACCTAGCTTAAATATAGCCTTTAATTATGGACGTACTTTGGGTTCTGTTGGTTTGAAAACGGGAAAGAAAATTTCTTTTGATGGAATAATTGGAGGTAGTTTTATCAAAGAAAGTCGTTTTGGTTATGATGGAATATCAGAAATTGGTGGTATTCAAGACTTTCATACTAGAGAAATAGACAATAATAGCGATTTTAATCCTTCTTTTGGTTTGAATCTTGGTTTTGCTACTCGTCTTCATAATGCAAAAGGAAATGCCATTTTAGAGTTTCGTTTGCAATACATCAAAAGTTTTGTAGAAATGCGTTATCAAACTACAAAATATACTATCAACGGACAAGAATTTGAATTTAGACAATCTACCAATGCAAGTATGATAAATTTCTCATTCGGAATTCCGATACGAGTTTTGAAAACAAAGTAGCATCTTTCAAGATGAGTAAATATACCTTACGTTTTAGGGTAAGTAAAAAACCTATCAGTTTGCTAAAAAGTGATAGGTTTTTTTGATTCCTATATTACCAAATTCTTAATTTCAGAGTTTAAAAGTTATCTTTGTGAAATACATAACACAAAACAAAATTTATCAACCAGTAATTATAAAAACGGAAACAAACTTTACAACTATGAATAACATTGCAGTCATTGGAGCAGGAACTATGGGCAACGGCATTGCTCACGTCTTTGCACAAAATAATCATCAAGTAGCTTTAATAGATATTTCTGAAAGCTCACTTACAAAAGGCTTAAATACAATCGGAAAAAATCTTGACCGTCAGGTAAATAAAGGAATCTTGACAGAAGAAGAAAAAATAGCTACTCTACAACGCATTACTACTTATACAAGTGTCGAAGAAGGTGTAAAAGGTGTAGATTTGGTAGTAGAAGCAGCCACAGAAAACATGGAAATCAAACTCAAAATTTTTGAGAACTTAGACAAAATCTGTGATGAAAAAACCATTTTAGCAACCAATACATCGTCTATTTCTATTACTCGCATTGCTGGAGCTACTCAACGTCCAGAAAAAGTAATCGGAATGCACTTCATGAATCCTGTTCCTGTCATGAAACTCGTTGAGGTTATTCGTGGCTATTCTACTTCTGATGAAATTACAGATAGAATCATGGAAATGTCTAAAAATTTAGGCAAAATTCCTGTTGAAGTAAGTGATTATCCCGGATTTGTTTCGAATCGTATCTTAATGCCAATGATTAATGAGGCAATTTATGCACTTTATGAAGGCGTTGCAGGCGTAGAAGAAATTGATACCGTAATGAAATTAGGAATGTCGCACCCAATGGGACCACTTCAATTAGCTGATTTTATTGGTCTTGATGTTTGTCGTTCTATTTTGGAAGTATTATTTGAAGGATTCGGAAATCCAAAATATGCTCCTTGTCCACTTTTGGTAAATATGGTAAATGCAGGACACAAAGGCGCAAAATCAGGTACTGGTTTTTACGATTGGTCTAATGGAATGAAAGACTTGAAAGTAGCTAATCGTTTCAAAAAGAAAACAAATAAGACTTCACAAGAAGCATAAATATAGATTTTTTTCGAAATACTAAACCCTAAGGGTCTTTAAAGGCCTTTAGGGTTTTTGCTTAAATCTAACTTCTAACTTTATTCAAAAGTCTGTTTGTTCATCGGATAAAGATTAAAAGTTCCTATTCCTTTGGCTACTATTTTTCCTGTTTTTTTGTTTTTTATATCACAAACAGTATGCACCAAACGGTTTCCTGTGTGTTCTAGGTTTGCTTCTGCGATAAGCTCGTCGTGAAGTTTGACAGGCAGAAAATAATTGATTTTAAACTCAACAGTTGCACATAATTTTCCTTGTGCAAAAGCATAACTCAAAGCCGAACCTCCAAGCGTTGCGTCCATAAGTCCAGCAATCACACCTCCATGACAATGATTAGGCGCACTTTGATGTTTTTCTGAAATTTTCATTTCAGAAATTGCGTGTCCTACTTCAGGAATTTCTAAAGTCATTCCGTTGTCTTTTGCAAAAGAATTGAATTGATTGTAAAGTTCAATTAATTGATCGTGATTTTTATTATCTGTAAAAAAAGGTTTTTTTTCTTCTTTAGTCTTTTCCATAGTTGTAATTTGTGTAGCTGACACTTTTCAAGTGTCAGAAAAATATATAACTCTGACAGTTTGGAAACTGTCAGCTACTTTTTGCTTGCTTGAAACAAAATTTGTTTTTCTTTTTGTGTTAGCGATTCATAACCAGAATCTGAAATTTTATCCAAAATGGCATCAATCGTATTTTGTTCTTCGGCTGTTTTTTTAGCTCGTGCTTGTTTTTGGCTGTTTGCATTATCTGATTTTGCACTTGCACCACCTCGGTAGGCTTTCATTTTAGGTTTTCTTGTGAAGATATTTTGAAAGAAAGTAATAACACTCACAACAGGTCTGCTCCAATCGTTTCCTTTTTTGTATTGGATAATAAATAAATAACCTAATCCTGCACCTCCCAAGTGAGCCATATTTCCACCTGCATTTCCACCTGCCAACGAAACAAAAGAAAGAATAACATACCCTAAAGCAATCCATTTCAAACTCACTTCTCCAATCAAAAACAAATTCATTTTCATATTAGGAAGTAATGTTCCTGCTGCCACCACAACAGCATAAACCCCTGCCGAAGCTCCAATAAGTCCTAAAGTAGAACCACGAAGTTGGATGAAAAAAGGAACAAGATTATAAAGCATCAAAAATGCAACTGCACCAGCTACTATTCCCCAAATATAAAGCCCTAGCAAACGATTAGAACCAATTTCTGAAACTACAATCTGTCCAAACCAATAGAGAATAAGCATATTGAAAAGAATATGAAAAATATCTCCCAAAGAATGCGAAAAACCATACGTAATCAATGTCCAAGGACGAAAAACAAAGTCCGAAATATCAGCAGGAAGATAAAAAGCCTTTACAGCAAATTCACTCAAAGCAGGTAAACTACCAAATTTTGCCACAATAATAATAGCAGCAAAAAGAAGATACAAAATCACATTTATCATCACGATACGCATCAAAACGTTATCGGATTTGTTCCATTCGTATTTTATTCGTTCTGAAAAGTCCATAGTTGTATAATTTATTTAAAAATAAAAAGCTCTTTTTTTATAATTGAATTCCTCTCGCCGTTGTTGGTGTCCTCACCAACGACATAAAATCAATTCCACCTCATAGGTGTATCACTTTTTCCCCACAATTTAACCAAAATAATTCCAAAAATAAATCCTCCAATGTGTGCAAAGTGAGCCACATTATCCGTCGGATTGGCTTGATAAATGGCATAAATTTCATACAACGCATAACCAAAGACCAAATATTTTGCTTTTATTGGAATAGGAGGAAAAAGTAAAACTAATTTTATATTGGCAAAGATAATCCCAAAGGCTGCCAAAATGCCAAATACTGCTCCTGATGCACCGACTGTTGGAATGTTTCTTTTGGCAACAGCAATATTATCGACCAAAGCTGTAGCATTATTAATATAAGATTGGTTTGTTGGATTTTCTTCAAAATCGTGTACAAATTCTCTTACATCACTAGAACGGTCATAGAGATAAAAACCTTCACTTTTCATAAAAGCCGAAAATTCGGCAGGTTCTGGATGTGCTTTAAATTCTTCTACTTGTACTTGCATATTCTGAACCTCCCATGCACTTACTCCCACATGCAAAACAGCAGCTCCCAAACCTGCAATCATATATAAAGCAAGAAACTTCTTGGAATCATAATAAGTTTCCAATGGAGGACCAAAAATATAAAGGGCATACATATTTCCTAAAATATGCCACAAACCACCGTGCAAAAACATGTGGGTAATGAGCTGATAAGGAGCAAACTTTTCTGAACCAAAATAATATAATGCAAAATGTTCAGTTAGATTAATTCCATAACTCTCCAGTAAATATTGTAGTGCAAAAATAACGATATTAAGAATCAATAATACTTTTACAACAGGTGTGATTTTAGACATATTTCTTTGTTTTTTAACTCTCAACGAGGCTTTGCCGTCGTTGAGGTATTTTTATTTTATTTTAGTTATTACTGTTTTTTATTGAAAAAGGTTTTCGTTATTCACTTACCATTTATCACTTACAACTTATCAATATTGACTTCCTTCATCGAATTTCTCATCATTCTACCAATTCCAAAAATAGTAATTACGGTAAGCAACACAATTATTATTTCTGAATAGGGAAAGTCACTTGTCGTTTCGTTTTCTATCAAACTTTTTAGGGTTTGCGCTCTCGTTCCTACATAAATTGCAAAAAGAGTTCTTGGAATCATTCCTATAAAAGAACCTATCAAAAAAATCTTTATTGGAAAACGAATCGCTGAAAGTACCAAATTCATGACTGAAAAAGGCAAGACAGGCGAAAGTCGTACTAAAATAATCAATTTCCAGCTTTTTTCTTTCAAAGAAGCTAAAAAACGGCTTACTTTCGGTTTTTCTAATAGAGTTGCGTGAATTTTTTTACCTTCCAAAAATAATCCCAACTGATAACCCACATAAGAAGCAATCAAATACGAACCAATCATTAAAGGTGTTCCTTCAAAGCCTAAAAAATAACCTGTCAGAAATGCCATCAATGTTGTAGGCATAAGTGCAAAACCCATCAAAATACTTACTCCCAAATATAGAAAAAGCCATTGCCAAAAATTCCATAACAAGAGTTCAGATTCAAAATACAAAAGCAATACCGTAATGCCTGTACTTGCCAAAATGGGTAATACGGCTGACAAAATTACCATGCTGATGCTCCGAATGTATTTTTGTAGCGTTTGTAATGTCTTTTTGAGGAATTGTATCAAAGGAAACCAAAATAAAATGTTAAAGTTTTGTTTTTCTACAACTAACTACTCAAATCTATGTTTACATATTTTATATTCTTTAGATACTGACAACTACGGACAAGTTCATTTATAATACAAAAAATCTTATCTTTGTTTAAAAAAAACAGATGGCTATTGAAGATTACATTTC
>PFKD01000163.1 GCA_002784125.1 Flexibacter sp. CG_4_10_14_3_um_filter_32_15 | reverse complement strand
TACATTAATAAAGAACGGTTTATTTTGCTCTATTTTTTCAATCTTCAACGAGGTTTTATCGTCGTTGAGATTGAAAAACAAATCGGCTCATAAATTACATTTCAACTCAAAAACAAATACCAAAGATAAACACTTCCAATCGAAACAGGAATACCAATGGCAAGCAAAAAACCTCCTAATTTTGGATTAAGGTCATATTCTTGCGCCAGCAAAACGCCTGTTACCATGGGTGCCATCGCAGCTTCCAAGATTCCAACTTCAAAAGCTAGGCTTTTCTCTGCAAAAACAAGCAAATACAAAAAATAAATTACCAAAGGAGCTAAAAAAAGTTTGAATAAAAGACCAAAAAAGAACGGATTGAGCAATTTGAAATTTTCTTTTGAAAACTCTATTTGAAGTCCGACCGAAAAAAGGGCTAAAACTACTAAAGGTTGAGCCAAATTTTTGAGTGTGTTTTCTAATGTTGTTCCAACTTGTTCTAAGCCATTCCAGTCAAGAAATAATTTTTCCAGTCCCCCAAAAGGAATCAAAACCAAAGCCACCAAAAAAGCCAAAAAAGGAGGAAAATAAAACAGTTTTTTAAAAATTACTCGTGGTGTAGGCGAATCTCCTCCATAATTCATGGCTACAATTACCCCCACAGTAGCGACCACCAAAAAAGAACCTGCTTGGTCGCACACAATGGCATACTGCAAAGGTTCTTTCGAATTATACAAAAATTCTAATAAAGGAAAACCGACAAAAGAAGTATTACAGAGTCCACAAGCAAGCACCAAACAGCCTTCTGTCGCTTTATTCCATTTAAAAATTTTGGTCATTACTTTGAAAAACAAAATACTTAACCCAAAAACTATCCACGCCATAGCAGCCAGCCAAATAAGTGAAACAGAAAACTCTAATTTTGGAATATAAATAAGCGCAAGACAAGGCAAAGCCACCCAAATAATATAAACATTGATGCCTTTGTGTGTGTCTTTAGGAAAAGTAGGAATATGTTTGAAAATAAAGCCCGAACCTAAGCACACAAAAATGAGAAGAAGATTTTCCAATACAAATATTTTTGGAGGTAATTAAAACTAAAAAGCGTTTTATTCAAACTATGAATTAGTTCGTTTGTTTGGGTTATATCATAAATTATATTTCTCTTCAAAAACTCAAGTTGATAAATTATAGGAAGTATTATTTCAAAAATTCTTTTGGTACAAAATCAACAAGCCAGACACCGTTGTCAGCACAATAAAACTTTGTCCCTGCTTCTTGCATTTTGAACGTTTCTATTTTGAAAACATACGGTTTTCCGTGTCTTTTACCTACTTTTTGAGCTGTTTCTACATCTAATGAAAGATGAACATATTGCCGTCTTCCTTTCAAAATCCCACTTTTCAAAATTGAATCTACATTTTTGGTGGCTGTTCCGTGGTACAAAACTGGAGGTGGCGTTTTAGGCTCATAATTCATATTTACATTTGTCGTATGCCCTTGCTCTTATTTTGGTTTTGTCTTCATTGAAACTAAAGCGTTTTTTGTCATTGTTTATGACGACATACTCTAATTCTTCAAAAGTAATAGGGGCTCCATTTTTATAATTACTTATTTTTTCTAAAAACTCCTCTATATCTGTCCAACCACCATCTTCTAGTTTTATGCCTATTTTTTCGGGGCGATGTCGCAGAATTTGAGAGAAAAACTGACTTCTTTTTTTTGCTTTTTTAATGTCCATGTTTAATTTAGTTTACGTTAAAAAATATTTCTTACTTAACCTCTGTTTGTACTTAAAAAGTTCTTTTACATCTAAATTTTTACAGCGATTTAATAAGTCATTAACTTCCATTATCAAAATAGAAAAAAGTATGCAGACCGAATTTTCAATTAAAAAAATATTCTATTTTGATATAAAATTCTTTCATTTTGCTGATTTAAAGTATTTGAAACGCAATTTTAACTTTTTAGAAGCGTTATTTTTTTAAGAATCAAACAAAAAATGCTACCTTGCATGTGATTTAATGATAAAGGAGGTTAATCGTTATAAAATTTCATTTTCACTTCTCCCTTTTTTATAAAATTTACCAGCTATAAAATTTCAATCAATTATTTATATTACGACAATGAATATAGTCTTACTAAAAAAATCTATTTGGAGTATTGCCTTGCTTACTTGCCTTGGATTTTACTTCGGATTTTCTCCCACTACTTCTGCACAAGATTTACAATTTTCACAATTTCATAACGCTCCTCTTTATCTCAATCCAGCATTTGCAGGAATGCACCAAGGAGGACGAATGACACTCAATTATCGCAATCAATGGCCTAGCTTAGATGTAAATTATGTTACTTATGCAGGTGGTTTTGATTATTATTTTCCAAATATTCGTTCTTCTATTGGTGTAATTGCCAAAGTAGATGAGCAAAGTACAGGAACAACACCTTACAAAAGCACAGATGTTTCACTTATCTATGCCTATATGATTCCTTTAAGTGATAGGCTTACTGTTCAGCCTGCACTTCAAGTGGGTTATGTACAAAAAAATGCAGGTTTTGTTGGACTTACTTTTCCAGACCAATTTAGTGATAGAGGTTTTTTAGGAACACCTACAGAAGAAAATTTTGCTCGTAATACATTGGGTTATGTTGATATTTCGACAGGTGCAGTATTGTTTGGTCAGAATTTTTGGTTAGGGCTTTCTGCCAATCACATTAATAGCCCTCCTGATAGTTTTATTGGAGATAATAATCGTTTGCCAATAAAAATATCGTTTCATGGTGGTTACAAAGTAGATTTTTCAGGTCGTTATGATGACCGTAGCAAAAGTATTACACCTAGTTTTATGTATAAAAGACAAGGTTCTTTCCAACAAATTAGCCTTGGCGCACATGGAGAATATGCTCCTCTTTTATATGGTCTTTGGTACAGAGGTTTTCCAATCGAACAATCAACAAATAATTTCCCAAAACATGATGCTGTTGTGGCAATGTTAGGTGTAAAATTTGGTGGTTGGGCATTAGCATATAGTTATGACTGGTCTATCTCAGAAGTAGCAGGAGCAAGAGCAAATTCTCACGAAATTTCATTAGTATATAGTTTTGGTGGAAAAGATGATGTAGCTTGTCCAAACCCATTCTCTGAGCCTCGTTATAGAGGCGCACGCTTTCGTTAAAATAACAATATCTTCGGTGAAAGATACCAACAACTATATATAAGTTTTTAGTTTTCAAAATTCCTATTAGATTGAACTTCAATTTGATAGGAATTTTTATTTATAAAAATTTCTAATACATTCAAATTCTACAAAAATGATAAGACAACCAAAACTATTCACTATTTTTGTAAAAGATTTTATTTCCAAATAACGAAAAAGACAACGTGAATACAGAAAATGAAAAAAATGAATTTACAGAAAGTGAATTTATAGAAAACGAAAAAATTGAGAATCTTGAACAAAGTGAAGTTCCAGAAATTGAAATGGCAGAGCCTCTTACTGAACTAGATGAGCCTTTTGACGATGATGATGATGAAGAAAATCTCTATGAACACTACCGTATAAAAGTAGATGGAAAACAGCTATTGTTGCGTATCGATAAATATTTAATGGAGCGTTTGCCTAGAGTTACTCGCAATCGTTTGCAAACTGCCATTAAAGGAGGTTATGTAAAAGTAAATGAAAAGCTAGTCAAGCCGAGTTATAAAGTTTTGCCTCATGATGTGGTTACGGTTCGTTTGCCTGACCCTGTGCGTGATTTGAAAAAAGTTGAGCCTGAAAATATTCCTTTAGATATCGTTTATGAAGACAAAGATTTAATGGTCGTTTTCAAACCTGCTGGAATGGTTTCTCACCCAGCTACCGACAACTGGACAGGAACGCTTGCCAATGCAGCAGCCTATCACATGCAACAAAATGGAGAGCAGTTTTTAGGACTTTCTCATCGAATAGACAAAAATACAACAGGACTTTTAGTGATTGCAAAAACACCTGAAGCTAGAGATTATATTGGAAAACAGTTTTTTCATCACACCATTGAGCGTACTTATTTTGCCTTAGTTTGGGGAGAAGTAAAAGAAGATAAAGGAACGATAAAAGGACATATTGCAAGAGGAAGAAATGACCGTCGTATCATGACCGTTTTGCCAGATGGAGAACGTGGAAAACATGCCGTTACGCATTACAAAGTAATCAAGCGTTTGCGTTATGTTACTCTTGTTCAATGTAATTTGGAAACTGGACGAACGCACCAAATTAGAGCGCACATGAAACATATCGGACACCCTCTTTTTAATGATTCATTTTATGGAGGAAACCGAATTTTACAAGGTTCTGTATTTTCAAAATACAAATCTTTTGTAGAAAATTGTTTTGGTATTTTGCCACGTCAAGCACTTCATGCAAAATCTTTAGGATTCGAACACCCAACGACCAAAGAGTGGGTTCAGTTTGATTCTGAATTACCTGAAGATATTGTTGGAGTAATTGAAAAATGGGAAAATTATGTGAAATATACGTAGGAAATGGGGAATAGGGACTAGGGGCGAGGGACAAGAGGATGAAATACTTTGTAGGGAAAATAGCTTGCCTTTTCCTATATAGTAAGTATTTGAAACTAACTGGTTACTAAAAACAAATTTAGAAGTCAGATTTTAGAAGTCAGATTTTAGAAGTCAGAAGTAATACAAAATTAAATAAATCTAAATTCATCCTTCTAAATTGGTTTTACTGGTAACTGTTCTATGAATTTTGCTTTCAGTTCTGGTGTAGGAATTCTACATTCATTTTTCTTTCCAAACCAACTGTATCTATTTTTAGCAATCAGATTATAAACTGCATTTCTCAGAAAAGTAGGTACAATCTTGAAAACACTAAAAAACTTCCAACCACCAGATAGTCCTGCTGCAATACGTAGGGCTGCTGTGGATTTGGTTTTGATTTTTCCATTTTCATAGACAATCATAGAATCAAAGTCAGCCGTATTTCTGCCAAAATGAGCTAAAAGAGCTTGTCCAAATTCGGATTGTAGAGAAGCAAAATAAAAATTATTATTGGTGTCTTTATCAATAACAAAATTGATTGCACTATTACAGAGATTACAAACACCATCAAATAAAATGACTGTTTTGTTGTTGGCTACTTCTTGAAAGTTCATTTTTTTAGTTTCTTGATTTTGAATTGTAGTTTCCAATTTATTTTTGATTTGATTGAATGTTACTGACAACTACGGACTTTCTCCTTTTATTTGTTTCATAAATTCATCAATTTGTTGTTGAGTAATATTTTCTTTTTCCA
>PFKD01000377.1 GCA_002784125.1 Flexibacter sp. CG_4_10_14_3_um_filter_32_15 | reverse complement strand
ACAAAGTTAAAAACTAGCTTGATTTGCTTTAAACGAGTACAATTTTTTTTTCGTGCGTTTACCCTATTGGCAAGTTGAAGTAAATAATAACATCAGAGATACTACATTTCAAGAAGACCAACTCAAAACAAAAGAAAAATCTATTTCAAAAGTGTTAGCAGGACTTAGAACACTCAGTTTAGCACTTTTGAATAAGTTAAAACCTAAGAATAGGGTAGCACAACTTGAAAAATTTGAAGATGATTTTCAATCTTTACTAAAATTTCTTAACCGAGTCAATTTTTTATAAGAAAGCCCTGCTCTTTGTTTTTAGTTCGTTCAAAACTTCAGTAACGCATTTCCCATTATCAACGTCTTTATTATCTTCGATAATAGACGATTGCTAAGGGAAAAGCTACCTTTCAAATCAGTTTCTCCCTTAACAATCGTCTGTAATCAGACGTTGATAATGGGTTACGAAAAATTAAATCTCCCTTCTCAACCAACCTGTTATACTCATTCTGTTTCGTTTTTCACTTGGCAAAATCTCGTGCCAAATCATCTCACTTCGCATACAAACAAAGCGGTTGAAAATAGGCAAAATGTCGGTTTCTACTTTGTTTTTATCGTCCTCATTATTGTCTTGAGCATAAATTCTCAATTTTCCTCCGTCTTCTTCTTTCCAATCTTGATTGAAATAAAGAATACACGAAATAAAACGTCTTTGTGCCGTTTGATGATTATCTAAATGCTTTTTATAAAAACTTTTTGGAGGATAAATAGCAAAATGTCCTTCAAAATTATTTAAGGACAAATACAATTCTTGATTTAATTTTTGTTTAAAATTATCAATTTGAGTCCAATAGAGTTGTTGAAATTCTGTGAGTTCGTTGGGTTGTAGCCATTTTACATAATCACTTCTTATTTCTGGTCGTAATTGCCAATCTACGCCACGCCTTCCTATTCCTGCTGGGTCAAATTCGCCATTTTCATATTCATCATTTAATTCTTTTCGAAGAGAATTAGCGATTTCTAAAGGCAAAAAATCATCAACGGTTGCCCAGCCTTTATCTGCCAAGCCATCAATGAGAAGATTTATTTTATCCGATTCTATCAAGTTTATTGAATTCATAATTTTATTTTGAATGAGTTTTAATTTTTTTCAAACAATTTTCTACTACATTTCTTTCTATTTCTGAATGACAAAGTTACAAATAAAAGACGAACAAAATTTTCTTGTTTCAAACCTCTTTTTAACCCTTATTTCAATTTGATTTTTAAAAAAAATAGCAAAATTTTGAAATAAAACGTGTTTTTTGATGAATTGCTATTGGTATTTGAGAATTTTTGAATGTATATTTGTAGCTATTATTGTTCGATAGATAAAACCCTGTCAAAGTAATTTATTCAAACGTAAAAATAGACCTAAAAAAAACAGAATACATGATTAACTTAACTGTAATTCTTGCAGGACTTGCCGTTTTCGGAGTTGTTACACTTCTTCTTGTAGGATTGCTTCTTGTTGCTAAGGCACAATTAGTACAAAGTGGAGATGTAAAAATCGTTATAAACGGTAATGATGAAGACCCAATCGTTGTTCCTGCTGGCTCAACACTCCTTTCTACACTTGGTGATAACAAAATATTTTTACCTTCTGCCTGTGGTGGAGGTGGTACATGTGCTATGTGTAAATGTGCCGTCGATGAAGGTGGTGGAGATGTCTTGCCTACTGAAGTTGGACATTTAAGCCGTTCCGAACAAAAAGAAAATGTTCGTTTGGCTTGTCAAGTAAAAGTAAAAAAAGACATGCATATCCGTATTCCAGAAGAGATTTTTGGAATCAAGAAATGGGAATGTACTGTCAAGTCTAATTATAATGTAGCTTCTTTCATTAAAGAATTTGTAGTAGAATTACCTCCAGGAGAGAGTTTACATTTTGAGTCGGGTGGTTACATTCAGATTGATGTTCCTCCAATTACAGTAGATTTCAAAAATATAGATATTAGTCCACTTCCAAACGACCCTGGTGGTAAAGATAAATTCAGAGATGAATGGAACAAGTTTGGTCTTTGGGATTTGAAAATGGTCAATGAAGAATTAGAATTTAGAGCGTATTCTATGGCAAATCACCCAGCAGAGGGAAATATTGTCATGCTTAATATTCGTATTGCTACTCCACCTTGGGATAGAGCAAATAACAAATGGATGGACGTAAACCCAGGTAAATGTTCTTCGTATGTATTTAATTGTAAAGAAGGTGATAAAGTAAACATTTCGGGTCCTTATGGCGAGTTTTTTATTAAAGATACAGACAAAGAAATGATTTATATTGGTGGTGGTGCTGGAATGGCTCCATTGCGTTCTCATATTTTCCATTTATTCCATACTCTTAAGTCTGACCGTAAAGTTTCATTTTGGTATGGAGGACGCTCGAAAAGAGAACTTTTCTATGTAGATGAGTTTAAAGCCATTGAAAAAGAATTTCCAAATTTTCAGTTTAATATTGCACTTTCAGAACCACTTCCAGAAGATAATTGGGACGGTTATGTAGGTTTTGTTCACCAAGTTTTGATTGATAATTATCTTTCTAAGCACGAAGATCCAGAAGAAATTGAATTTTACTTTTGTGGGCCTCCAATGATGAATGCTGCCATAATCAAAATGTTAGATGATTATGGTGTTCCACAAGAACATATTATGTTTGATGATTTTGGAGGATAAAAAAATAGTTATAAGTTGTGAGTGGTAAGTTATAAGTGAAATTGCCATTGACTTCAATACATACAAAATGCTTGAAATTTCCTGTTTTTATGAAAACTTCAAGCATTTTTTTTGTCATTTATGTAGCTTTCTTTAGAATAAGAAGTTGTACAGAGTTGTTTACTATTCGTAAAAAGTGTATTTTTATATAGATAAATAAATAAACTGATTCAATAAATTCTACAAAAATGGCTTATTCAGATTTTACATTATACGATTTAGAAGAAAAATTTGGAATAAATCATGAAAGAAAAACACTTCAATTTGATATTTTACCTTTTGAGGTAAGCGAAAGATTAAAAACAGATCTTGCAGAAAGTACAGAAATGCCTATCAAAAGTGAGAAGGCGAGAAGTGAATGGATTGTAGTTCCTATCTTGAAAGAACTTAGAAGAAGAAATGACAAATTTTTTACAATCTATTCAGGTGATACGCTTGTGGGAGAAAAAGAAACTGGATTACAAGGAGAATGTGATTTTATTTTGAGTAAAGACACAAAATCCTATGAAATTAGTGTTCCTATTTTTCAGATAGTAGAAGCAAAACGAAATGATTTGGATGAAGGAATCAAACAATGTTCGGCGCAACTTGTAGGAGCAAAAAAATTTAATGAACGAAAAGGAACTATTACAGAAAAACTCTATGGTTGTACAACGACAGGCGATGTTTGGCAGTTTATAGAATATTCTGATAAATTATATATTGATGATAAAAAATATTATTTGAGTGAAATAAATGAACTACTAGGAATTTTTCAAAGTATAATTGATTATTACAAAATACTATTGAAATAAGTTTTAATAGAGATTTTATCAAGTTTGAATGAGTTATTGATAATCAAAATAAAGTCATTTCTCCACAAAGAGGGGTTTGTAGCAGTTCAATTATTTTTTCTTTTTCTTTTTTGTGGTCGTAATTTCCAAAAAGATACATCAGTTTTGTGAGTGCAGCTTCCGAAGTCAAATCATTTCCACTAATTACACCTATTTGAGTGAGTGCATGACTGGTTTCATAATGTCCTTGCAAAACATAACCACCAGCACACTGAGAAACATTGACAACCACAACACCACGATTAATTATTTTAGATAAAATATCGATAATCCATTTTTCAGTTGGAATATTTCCAGATCCAAAAGATTCTAATACTACGCCTTTTAGACTATCATTTTCTAGCATAGGAAGATAATATTTTGGGTTCATACTTGGGTGTATTTTCCAAAGAATAACATTATCATCCATAGCACTTTTCAAATCTAGTTTTTTATTTGGAACAGGAAGAATATAGCTTTTTGCATAATTAATAAAAATTCCTGCTTCAGCAAGATGAGGATAATTTTGAGATTCGAAGGCTGTAAAATTCAAACTTTGAACCTTTTTAGAACGATTTCCTCGCAAAAGTAAATTATCAAAATAAACACAAACCTCTGGAACTAAAGCGACATTTTGTTCTTTAATTATTTCGTTTCCCTCTTCTGTTATTACTATTTGTTGTTTACTTTCTTGCATAGAAGCAATTTCTAAAGCTCCAATCAGATTTTCTCTTGCATCAGTTCGGTGTGCGCTTATCGGAATTTGTGCGCCAGTAAGGATAACAGGTTTAGCCAAATTTTGAAGTAAAAAACTCATCGCAGAAGCAGAATACGCCATTGTATCTGTTCCGTGCAAAATCACAAAACCATCAAATTCATCATATAATTCTTCAATCAACCAACTCATACTGAGCCAATGTTCTGTTCCCATATTTGACGAATCCATTGGTTCGAAAGGAACAAGCATAGTAAGCCAAAACTTAAAACGAGTAAGCTCAGGTACTTTTTCCAACAAAACTTCAAAATCAAAAGGAACAAGACTACCATTTTCATCGTAATCCATTCCGATTGTTCCTCCTGTATAAATTACCAAAATGGACGTATTGCAATCTTCGTCGGCAGCAGTACGCAATTTTATGATGTTGTATTGGTCTAAAAGCATATTTTTTCAGTTATTAGTTACCAGTAATCAGTTAATTTCATTAAACTGTCAAGGCACTTTAAAGTGTCAGACAGTTATGCTTCATTTGTATTTCCCATCTCCTAATTCCTATTCTCCCTGTATTTGTATTTCCCTCTCCTCTCGCCACTAATCCCTATTCTCCAAATAATCCCTTCGCATTTTCCGTAGTTTTTTCGGCTACTTCTTTTATTGTAAGTCCTTTTATTTCAGCGATTTGTTTGGCTATAATTGGAATGTAACTACTTTCATTTCGTTTTCCTCTATGTGGAACAGGCGAAAGATAAGGCGCATCAGTTTCTAAAATCAAATGTTTCAAATCTACGCTTGGCAAAACTTTGTCTAAACCTCCATTTTTGTACGTAACTACTCCACCAATTCCCATCAAAAAATCTAGTTTTTGGATTCTTTCAGTTTGTTCTAAAGTTCCTCCAAAACAATGAAAGACACCTTTTAACTTATCATCTTTGAGGTTTTCTAAAATATCTAATGCTTCGTCAGTTGATTCTCGTGTATGAATGGCAATCGGAATACCAAATTTTTTAGCCCAATTTATCTGAATTTCGAAGGCTTCTTTTTGCTGTTCGAAAAAGGATTTATCCCAATATAAATCAAGTCCAATTTCTCCAACGGCTGAAAATTTACGCTTATTGAGCCATTCTTCTACAATATAAAGTTCTTTTTCAAAATCTTTTTTGACAGAACAAGGATGCAAACCCATCATAGGAATAAAACGTTCTTTGTTTTTTTGCTCAATTTCGAACATAGGTTCGATAGAAGCGTGGTCAATATTTGGTAAATAAACTCGTTCTATTCCAGAGTCATTTAATCTATCTACTAACTCGTTCCAGTCGGGTTTAAATTTTTTGTCGTATAAATGAGCGTGTGTATCTATATAATTTGGAAAATTCATATTTTCAGTTATCAGTAAGAGATTTGATGACACACAACTGTGTGTCTTTACATGTTTGTTCTTACTGACAAAGATAAAATAAAGTCGCTTAGTCTTCTTCTAAATTTAGTATGATTTGAGAAAAAACTATTTTTTTTGAGTATTTTTATATTCATCTTCTAAATTCTCAAATTTTAAAACCGTACACTTTTTAAAGAATAGCGAAACTAATTTTTACACTTAGTTTTTTGAATTTTAGCTACGGAGTAGCGTAATCTTTGTAGTAAACCCAAGTTATTCCTTTCTAAAAGCTACAGAGTAGCGCAACTTTTAGTGTAAAAACAACAAGATTTCGCAACTCTGTTGCTCTAAAACGATTATTTTAATCATTCAATTCTACAAAGATTACGTTGCGCTGCAACTTTAATAAAAAGTATACGGTTTTAAGTCCTATCGATTACCCACATGTTTTTTTAAGTGTAAAAAATACCCTATTTGTGCATTCGTTTCCTCAGAAACGAACTGTTTCGCTTCCTCAGAAGCGAGATAATTACCTAAATCCCACTTCTGAGGAAGCGTTTTTTTCAGTTCTGAGGAACTGAACACACAATTTTAGACATGTGGGTAATCGATAGGGTTTTAAGTCCTCAAATAAATAAATTCAATCAAAAAAAGCGAAAGACATTTTTAGTAGAATGTTTTTCGCTTTTGAAAAGATTATTTTTCAGGAAAAGGCAAGCCTTTTCCCTACAAATTAATGAATGATAATATAGTTTATTTCTTTTTTGGCATCCAATTTTCAGGTTTATCTCTCCATTTTGTCAGAATTGCGTGATCTTCTTCTTCTAGATAATTTTGAGAAATGGCTTCTTCGACTAGTGTGGGATAATCACAAAGCACCTTCAAATCAATCGCTGCTTGTGAAAAATTACGAGTTGCACGGTCAAAACCATACGTAAAAATGGCTGCCATTCCGATTACTTTTGCTCGTGTAGATTGCAAAACATGAACGGCTGCCAACGAACTTTGTCCTGTCGAAATTAAATCTTCAATCAAAACAATTTTATCATCAATATTCAACTTTCCTTCAATCTGACTTTGTGTTCCGTGTTCTTTCGGTTTTGCTCGCACATAAAGCATCGGCAAACCTAATTCGTGAGCAACAAGAGCAGCCTGTGGAATTCCTGCCGTTGCCACGCCTGCAATCGCTGTAACATTTGGAAACGATGTTTTTATCATCTCTACTAATGATTTTGTAATAAATGTTCTGACTTTCGGATAAGAAAGTGTCAGACGATTATCGCAATAAATAGGAGAATTCCAGCCAGAAGCCCATTGAAAAGGCTCATGAGGACGTAATTTTACAGCTTCAATTTCTAAAAGCATCGAAGCAATTTGATGAGCAACAGAAGAAAAATTTTCTGTTTCTGATTGTGGAGTAGTTTCTTTCATAACACAAAGGTAATTATTCAATTAATTAATTACGAATTAAAAATCATGAATTATGCTATAACATCAATCAAAATCAGTTTTAGAACTGTTAAAGAGAAAATAAAAAATTCTAATAAAAAAATTGTAATTTTGTAATTATATTCTAAAAAATATTTTATTCATAATTAGTTAAGGCAATACATTGGAAAACGAACATTCAAAATCTTATTACCCCTTCGAATCAGATAATGGGTCAAATTCAGAAAATCTAAACTTTCATACCAAAGAACGTCCGAAGCGTTTTCGTCCGAAAATAGGAATTTCTATGGGCGATTTTAATGGAATTGGCATAGAAGTAATCTTAAAAACACTTACTGATACTAGAGTTTTAGAACTTTGTGTACCTGTTATTTTTGGTGCTGCACGAGTTTTTTCTCACTACAAAAGACTATTAAATATAGATTTTACGTTCCAACAGCATTTTTTGGATGATGAAAACCTAGCTACTTCTATTCACGATCAAAAAATAAATATTGTAAATTGTTCGTCTGCAAAAATAGAAGTAGAAGCTGGGAAAATTACAGCAGAAGCGGGTGCGGGTGCGTTGGCAGCTTTGGAAGGTGCTACAAAGGCGATGCAAGAAGGTTGGATTGATGCCCTTGTTACTGCGCCAATCAATAAAGATAATATTCAATCAGAAACCTTCAATTTCCCTGGGCATACTGAATATTTGACAGAAAAATTTAGTACTAATAAGGTAAAAGATAGCTTAATGTTTTTGGTGCATGAAAATTTGCGTGTTGGAGTCGTTACAGGACATATTCCTTTACATAAAGTTCCTGAAAAAGTAACCGAAGAGGCTATTTCAAGCAAACTTAATTTGATGTTGCATTCTTTAAAACAAGATTTTGGAATTCCAAAGCCAACAGTTGCTCTTTTAGGTCTTAATCCTCATGCAGGAGAAAACGGACTTTTAGGAAGCGAAGAGAAAGAAATTATTTCGCCTTTAATCGAAAAATTCCGTCAAAAAGAACATTTGGTTTATGGGCCTTTTCCGTCTGATGGATTTTTTGGTGCAAAAGAATATGAAAAATTTGATGGAATTTTGGCAATGTATCACGACCAAGGACTTATTCCATTCAAAACGCTTGCTTTTAATGAAGGTATAAACTTTACGGCTGGTTTGCCAGTTGTAAGAACGTCGCCAGACCACGGAACAGCTTATGGTATTGCAGGAAAAAATAGTGCTGATGAGAGTTCGTTCAGAAATGCTTTATTTTTGGCTATTGATACTGTAAAAAGTAGAATTGATTTTGAAATTACGAATCAAGAAAAAAATCAACACAAACAAAGACGCAAAGAAGAACGCAAAAGAAATAGAGGTTAATTTTTTGTATCTTTACTTCTTACGAATTTAAGCATATTAATCCTTTAATCAAAATAGGTTTCATTTACAAACCGTTATTTTAAAGACACAGATTAAGAATATAAAATTAGCTTCATTTTTATGTTGAGAAAAAATACACAAAAGAATCGTTTCTCTATCTTATTATTTTTTACTTTCTTTTTAGCTTTTATTTGCTACTTTTTTTGTTTGCCTTTAGTTTATGCTCAATCAAGTTTAGATAGTATCTCTACGGATAGCTTACAGGAAATTGAAAAAGTTAATCAAGAACAAATAAGCAAAAAGAATCAAAAAAAGGAAGAAATAGAACTAAAAATCAAAACTCTAGATAACATAAAACCAACTAAAAAAGTAGAGTTATTAATAGAGATTTCAGAATTTTATCGCACACAATTAAGAGATTCAGATAAAGCCTTAGAATATGCGACTTTGGCAGTACAAAAAGCCACAGAATTACGAGATAAAAACCTAATTGCTCAAGCCTCCATACAAGCAGGTGCATTACATAGAAATAAAGGAGAGTCAGATTTTGCGCTTACATTATTACTTAGAGGACTGAGTGCAGCCAAAGAAATTGGAAATGATTCTTTGCAAACCGATGCTTTACACAAAGTAGCCGTTACTTATCTTTTGATGAGAGATTTCGAACAGAGTTATCAATATGCAGTAAAAGAAGAGAAATTATGGCGAGCATCAGGTTCTGAATATGGATTAGCAAGCGCACTTAATTTGAAAGGACTTAGTCTTATTTATTTAAAACGTCTTGATGAAGCCATTGAATCTTTAGAACAGGGATTAGTAATCGCAGAAAAATTAGAAAATAAGGATTTGATATATAAGATTTTTTCTAATCTAGCAGATGCACACCTCAAAAAAGGAGAATTAGGAAAAGCGACTTCTTACATCATGAAAAGTAGAGAAATTACAGAAAGAATAAATGATAATTATGGTAATATCGTCAATATGATAAAACTGGGCGAGATTTATTCTGAAAAAGGAGATTTGTCTAAAGCAATCAATACAACTGAAGAAGGTGTAGAGTTAGCTCAAAATTTTCGTTATGCAGCTCTTGCAAGAAATGGATATGAGGCATTGAGAGATATTTATTTTAAGGCAGGAAATTATAAAAAAGCCTTCGAAAATCAGTCGTTGGCTGTTGCCATGAATGATAGCCTTTCAAATATTAGTCGTAGGCATCAAGTTTCGAATATGCAGACCTATTATGAATCTGAACGAAAAGAAAGAGAAAATCAATTATTGAAAGAAGAGAGTAAAAATAAGAATCTCACTCTATATTTAATTTCAGCAATGGCAATAATAGCCTTTCTAATAGGAGGTTTGTTTATTTATAGAACACAAATAAAGAAAAAAACAATTACTAAATTACGTAAACAAAACGATGAAATTCGTTCAGTTTATGAGCAAATGTCTAAACAAGCTACAATAATAGACAACACAAATACTACGCTTACAAAAAGTATCAATTACGCTCGCCGAATTCAAGATGCCATACAAATCAATACCACTACTATTTTTACAGAATTAGACGATAATTTTATCATAGACCGTCCTAGAGATATTGTAAGTGGAGATTGTTATTGGTTCGAACAAAGACAAGGAGAGTTTTATGTTGCTTTAGCTGATTGTACAGGACACGGAATTCCGGGGGCTTTCATGACCATTCTTTGTAATTCTTTACTCAATGATATTTTTAATTCTCGTAGTGGTGTTCGTTCACCTGCTGAAATACTCATCGAATTGCATCGTCGTTTGATTCATAATTTACACCAACAAGAAACAAATGTACAAGACGGAATGGACATTGCAATTTGTCGTATTAATCCAACTGAAAAAACATTGACTTATTCAGGAGCAAAACAACCTCTACTTTACGTCGATAAAGATGGAGAATTCAATCGTTTTAAAGCTAATTCGTTGCCTATTGGAGGTCATGAAGTAAAAATCAAACGCAAATTTGAAGATATTACTATTCATTATCAAGTCGGAGATACACTTTATCTTAGTTCTGATGGCTTTCAAGACCAATTTGGAGGAAAGAATGATAAAAAATTTATGAGCAAACGTCTGTATAATATGCTTACTCAAATTCATAAAATGCCTCTAGAAAAACAAAAAATTCATATTGAAAGTCAGTTGGAAAAATGGCAAGCAAATAATAAACAAACTGATGATATTATGATGATTGGAATAAAACTGAACTAAGGGACGATAGAAGTGGGACGATAGAAGAGGGAAGAGGGAAGAGAAATTAGGAAATAAAAAAATGAAAATAAAAATCATTTTAACTAAATGAATTTAACTGGCTACTATTTACTGATAACTGATGAAAGTGATTTGGCGATTAATGGGCTTTATGCGACCTTTTCGGTCTTTTGTGCCTTTCTATATCTTGACTTCGGTCTTGGCAATTATTTTTGGAGCAATTAATTTTACACTACTAGCTCCTCTTCTCAACATTTTATTTTTAGAAGAAACAATTCAACAAATTCCTGTTGCTCCTACTTTTTCGTGGTCGTTTGCTTATTTCACAGACCTTTTTAATTACAACCTTTCTAAAATTATTAAAGAAGAAGGCAAAATGGATGCTCTTTACTTTGTCTGTAAAGTATTGGTTGCAACTGTTTTTTTATCCAATGTTTTTCGTTATTTGGCTTTGTATATTATTAACAAAATTAGATTTAAAGCCACAGCACGCCTTCAAAATGTGCTTTTTGAGAATGTTCTTTCTTTGAATGTAGGTTATTTTTCACAAGAACGAAAAGGCGATTTGATGTCTCGTTTTTCGAATGATGCTAGAGAAGTAGAATCTTCTGTTTATAATGAATTTAAAGGCTTGATTCGTGCGCCTCTTACTTTTCTAGTTTATTTTTTCCTTCTTGTTTATTGGTCTTGGAAACTGACTTTATTTTCTTTTCTTTTCTTACCTATTTCAGGTGGAATTATTGCCCTTATTTCTCGCAAACTTCGAAAAAACAGTGATGTTTCACAGACAACATTAGGTGATATTTTGTCAATGCTTGACGAGCTTTTATCAGGAGTAAAGATTGTAAGTGCTTTTAATGCTCAAAATTTTATTCTTTTAAGGTTCAAAAAACTCAATGAACGTTATCGTATTTCCAAAACCTCTTACGATAATAAAAGGGATATAGCTGCGCCTTTATCCGAATTTTTAGGAATTATTACGATTGCCATTATTTTATTGTACGGTGGAAATATGGTTCTGACAGGAGAATTACCTGCCGAAATTTTCATTGCCTATATTGCTGTTTTTTCTCAAATTATTCCTCCAATAAAAGAAGGTTCTACACTTGTTACGAACATGCAACGTGGAATTATTTCTGGACGACGAGTTTTTGAAGTATTGGATATTCAAACTTCTATTAGCGATTTGCCAAA
The DNA here is from genome assembly GCA_002784125.1 of Flexibacter sp. CG_4_10_14_3_um_filter_32_15. GTDB lineage: Bacteria > Bacteroidota > Bacteroidia > Cytophagales > Bernardetiaceae > Bernardetia. The sequence goes on along the minus strand of PFKD01000377.1, from coordinate 8,434 downwards.
TGCAAAAGAACTAAAACAGTTTTCTGATAAAATAGAAATCAAAGACCTTTATTTTTCGTATAAAATAAGTAAAGAAGAAGAAGGAATTATAGAAAAACAAGTCTTAAATGGAATAAATCTAACCATAAATAAAGGTGAAATAGTTGCGCTAGTAGGAATGTCTGGTGGAGGAAAATCTACACTTGCTGATTTGGTAGCTCGTTTTTATGACCCACAACAAGGCGATATTTTATTAGATAATCATTCTTTGAAAGAATGGACACTTCATTCTTTGCGTTCTCAAATGGGAATTGTTACACAAGAAGCTATTTTATTTAATGATACAATTTTCAATAATATTGCTTTTGGAATAGAAACAGCCACACAAAAAGATGTAGAAAAAGCTGCCAAAATTGCCAATGCACACGAGTTTATTATCAAAACAGAAGAGGGGTATCAAACAAATATTGGAGATAGAGGAAGCAAACTTTCAGGAGGACAACGCCAGCGCATCAGTATTGCAAGAGCCGTTTTGAAAAACCCTGCTATTTTGATTTTAGATGAAGCTACTTCTGCTTTAGATTCTGAATCCGAACAGCTTGTACAAGAAGCACTTTACAAATTGATGGAAGGAAGAACGACGCTTGTAATTGCACACCGTTTGAGTACCATTCAACATGCTGATAAAATTGTAGTCATAAATGATGGAAAAATAATCGAAACAGGAACGCATCAAAATTTAATAGAAGAACAAGGTGCATATTCTAAATTGGTGGAAATGCAGATGATGTAAAAAACAAGCTGAGTCTTAAAATAGAAGTAAATATCCGTATTTTTATAAATTTTTGAAACAAAATATCAATTGTCTACCTATTAGCGATGAAATTGTAAATATTTTCTAATAATCTAAAAGTCGGTTTTGGATATAAAAACTGTCAAAAATCAATAAGTTAAGCGATTTTTGATAGTGTTTTGGTCTTATTTAATTTGTATCTTGCAAACCAAAATAAACACCACACAAATACACACAATTAAATAAATAATTTATCAATTCAATTTTATACTGTATATAGTAAGTAGAAATTGTATAAAAATTGATACAAAAAAAATAGTTTATGAGTAATATTCTAACCCTTCCCCCTTCTCGTTTGGAAGTCATGCGCCATTTAGAAGGCTATGTAGATCAAATGACAAATAAATTTTTACGTCCTATTGATAATAACTGGCAACCTGCTGATTTATTACCTGATGCTTCTAAACTTGATTTTTTTGATAAAGTAAAAGACCTTCAAGAACGTGCTAGAGAACTCTCTTATGATTTTTGGATTGTTTTGATAGGCGATATGATAACTGAAGAAGCCCTCCCAACGTATGAATCTTGGCTTATGGATGTAGAAGGCGTGCATCAAGGCGATAAAGAAAACCCATGGTCAAGATGGATACGAGGCTGGACAGCCGAAGAAAATCGTCATGGCGATTTGCTTAATAAATATCTTTATTTGTCGGGAAGAGTAAACATGAAACAAGTAGAAATTTCTACTCAACACTTAATTGCTGATGGTTTTGATATTGGAACAGCCACAGACCCTTATCGCAACTTTGTTTATACTTCTTTTCAAGAATTAGCTACTAATATTTCTCACAAACGAGTAGCACAGCTTGCAGGAACACATGATAATTCAGATTTAGAAAAAATGTGTAGTATGGTGGCTGCTGATGAGTATCGTCATGCGTATGCGTATATGTCGTTTGTAGAAAAGATTTTGGAAGTAGATCCGAATGAAATGCTTTTTGCTTTTGAGGATATGATGCGTAAAAAAATCGTAATGCCTGCTCATTATTTAAGAGAAATTGGTGGAAAAGTAGGTGAAACCTTCAAGCATTTTTCAGATTGCGCTCAGCGTTTAGGTGTTTATACGGCAGAAGATTATGTCGATATTATGGAAGTGCTTATCAAAAAATGGAATATTGAAAATTTGAAAGACCTTAACGAAACAGGCGAAAAAGCTAGAGATTATATCATGAAACTTCCTGCTAGGCTTTTACGTGTAGCCGAAAGAATGAAAATAGACAAACATACAGGATATAAATTTAAGTGGATAGACTAAAATCAATTAGGGCGCACCTCAAATTGTCGCTTTATTAATTTTATAGTTGTAGGGAAATGGCTTGCCTTTTCCCTACTGAAAACGACATTTTGAGATGTACCCAATCAATTATTAGTGATAAATGGTTAATTGTAAAGTTTCACAACGTTGTTAATAGTTTTAGAAACTTCATTTTAGTTTTCTTTTTCGCCTTCAAAGAAAACTAAAATGAAAACTAAAATGAAAACTAAAATGAAAACTAAAATGAAACCTAAAATGGAAACTAAAATGGAGTAAAATTGCGTTTCATACCAAAAATTCAATTTGATTTATCAAACCAAAAAAGACCAAACACATTTCGAAAAAAAGCAAAACTAATTTTACCACTCCACCGATTTTTGACTAGGGTTTTCGCAAAAAGTAAATTGAACCACATACTATTCTGATAAGAAAATCAGTTATAAAATTCTTATTGATTTTAAAAAATGAGAATTTATTACTTTAGTCTTCCCCCAAAACGCATTCCTAGCGCAAAGTCCATAGTAACAAATTTATATTGCTTATTAAATTGTAAGAATTCTAGATTCAATTCATCAAGAAGCGTATCATTAAAACCTTCAAATGGGTCAAAGGCTTTATTGGTCGGAACATTTGAAATATAACGGACTCCCACTCCCATATATAAATTTGAAGAGAGTTTTTTAAAAAAGCTGTTTTTCCAACCCACCAAAAATTGAACTCCTATCGAACGCCTTCTGACTTGATAAATAGAAATATTATCCTCTCCTATTGCTGTCCAATTATTAGTAAGTGTACTGAAAGCATATTCTTCAAATGTTTGTTTATTTTTTAAATAATTAACATTTCTCCACATCAAACGAATACCATAATAAGAAGCGTCCTTTGCGTTATTACCTTCTCTATACCAACGTAATTCAGGTTTAATTACATAATTTGCCTTCGATGAATTGAGAATAGTTTGATCTATTTGGTTTTCTTGTGCCGATAAGCTAGGATCTATTTCTGTATTCAATTTTAATCCAAAAAGATTAACCATATAACCCAAATCGGTATGAATAGAGAGCCTATCTTTAACAAAATATTCACCTCCCAAATAAATGGTAGGAGTAGGTTCTAAAAGTGCAAAAGGAGAAATGTATATATCTATATCCTCTTTTTTATAATTACTTGCTGTTAGTTTTTTGCGTACAAGTTTGCCTTTTCTTTTTCTATATACTGTGTCATAAAGTACATCTGTATCGGGAGTTTGGGCTAGCAAAATAGGCGTACATAAAAAATAAGCAATAAAACTCAGAAATATAATTTTGAAAGAAATAATAGGCATAAAAAAAGAAGAAAAAAATAAAACACAAAAATTTCTGTAATAGATTTATTATTACTTACGTAATCCAAATGGTTTTTGTGGCAAGTAACATCAAAGAGTCTTGTATTTATATTAGTGCAGTTATGTTTAAATACAAGAAGTCAAGAAAGTTTTAAATAACTCTGATTAAATAAGATTTTTTATCCATTCTCTTGCTTCGTCTTCATTGTCAAAATACTCAACCCTTATTTCTATACTTGCTTTATCAATTACGCCCTTGATGACATTGACCATATTGTTTTGAAATTTTGTTTTTGGTTTTACTATTGCTGCTGTTACATTTTTTTCTGCCATTTCATAGAATTTTGGGCTAAAATAAGAAGCAAACCAACTACGAGCCGAAAACGAAACAGAAAGAGGAGAAGCTTCATTATCTTTCATAGAAAGAACAATTTTGTTATAAGATTTATTTTTGGCACTTTCTAATACAGCAGAATAAGCAGCTTTATAATCTGTTTCATTTACTTTTTTCTGCAAACGAATGAGGTAATAATTAGATGCTGTATCAATATAAGAGTTGGCACAATCATCAGCACTTTGGTAAAGTAAATCCATTTTTTTGGGTAAGCTAAGTAAATAGTATGGGTTAGGGTCAGAAAATATACAAAAAATAAATCAATTTTAGGAATTTTATAAAAAGCACAGCCAAATTTTCTAGCTTTTCATTTTATTTTAAATTTTTTCTAAAATAGAATCCTTTTTTTAGTAGTTTTGAAACTGTTTTGTGATTTTGAGCAAATCATACAAATTATAATTGCTGTTCTAATTTACGCTTCTTTTTATTCATTTATGGAAAGTATTTTTTTATACAAAGAAAACGAACCACTTATATTTACAAATGTGTTATTTTGGTTTTTCTTTGCGTTCGTACTTTTTATTTATCAGTTTGCAAAAGACAAACAGACTGCCAGAACTTCATTTTTAGCTCTCTTTAGTCTATATTTTTATTATTTGTCAAGTGGTTGGTTTTTCTTGCTTCTGATTTTTTCTACCATTGTAGATTATTTTATTGGAGAAGGAATTTTTAAGAGCGAAGATGAAAAACATCGGAAATTATTGGTTACACTTAGTGTAGTCATTAATTTGTCTGTTTTAGCTTATTTCAAATACACTTTTTTCTTTGTAGATTCTCTCAATACCACTTCTGAATGGCTTTCAGGAACTTCCCCAAATATTGCCAAAACAGATTATTTTTCTTATTTCCTCAATCTTTTGGTAGGAAAGCCTTATTTTGATACGACTTCCATTTTTCTTCCTGTCGGAATTTCATTTTATACGTTTCAAACGATTAGTTATTCCATAGACATTTATAGAAGGCAGCTAGAACCTGTCAAAAATATAATTGATTTTGGGTTTTATGTGAGCTTTTTTCCTCAACTTGTGGCAGGGCCGATTGTGAGAGCATCCGAATTTGTTCCTCAAATTTACCAAAAATACAAACTTTCAAGTACAGAATACAACGAAGCTATCTTTCTGATTATCAATGGATTGATTAAGAAAATGTTGATTTCAGATTATATTTCTGCTAATTATGTCGATAGAATTTTTGCAGAACCTTTTCAATATACAGGTTTTGAAAATCTGATGGCTGTTTATGGTTATGCGATTCAGATTTATTGCGACTTTTCGGGTTATACAGATATTGCGATTGGTGTGGCTTTGCTTCTTGGTTTTCGTTTGCCTATCAATTTTAATTCGCCTTACAAAGCGACTAGTATTACTGATTTTTGGCGCAGGTGGCATATTTCGCTCTCTTCTTGGCTTAGAGATTATTTGTATATTCCTTTGGGAGGAAATAGAAAAGGAAAAGCTAGAACCTACGTAAATCTATTTTTGACAATGCTTTTGGGAGGACTTTGGCACGGAAATGCTTGGCGTTTTGTGATTTGGGGTGCGCTTCATGGAGTTGCTTTAGCTGTTCATAAACTATGGCTTACTTTTGTAGATATTCCAGAATCTTGGCAAAAGTCAAAGGTTTATAATTTGATAATGCTCATTATTACGTTTCATTTTGTCTGTTTTTGTTGGATGTATTTTCGTGCTGCCGATGTTGCGACAGTTAATTTAATGTTAGAACAGATTTTTTATAAGTTTGAATTTGCAGGAATTTTGGAAAGGATTGCAGCATACAAAACTATTTATGCCGTCTTGCTTTTAGGTTTTGTAATCCATTGGCTACCAGAAGACATAAAAGCAGCGACTAGAATTGCTTTTGCAGAACTTCCAGATGTTGTGAAAGCAATTATTATTGTAGCTATTGTTTTGGTTTTGTTCCAATTCAAGACAGCAGGGATTCAGCCGTTTATTTATTTTCAGTTTTAAAAAATATAGAAAATAAAAAAGGTATTTATCTGTATTTTAAATCCTATCAATCCTACAACCGAAAGCTCGGCGAAGCCAAATCCTTCACTAATCAAACAAGTGTATTTTTTACCTGCTTTTTTATATTCTAATTTTATTTTTTGTTCTCTACGATTGGCACAAAGAAATTGTTTTTAGAATAGAATAAGACATGCTACTGTTTACCCACAAGTCTGGAATAGCAATAATTTTGAAGTAAGTAGGAAAAGGCAAGCCTTTTCCCTACAAATACCGTATTTTATTCAAAATTTACTGTTTTTTGTTTTACAAAAAACATGTGGGTAAACAGCAGAATAGGACATGGACAGACCGATATACTAAATCCTAGATTTGTAAGTCAGCGAATCTATCCTCTTAATCAAGTATTATTAAAAAATAGATTTAACAATATTTATATTTCATTGGATTAATTCTTGTAAAATTATTAATTTTCAAGTTAATTGACTTGAAGAGCCGTAAAAAAAATATTATTTCACTCTAAAAAGCTATTTTTACGTAATCCTTTTTTAGCAACCTATTTTTTTAAATTTTTATAGTCTTATGACAAACATTGATTCTATATCAATGTTAGTTCATTAAACTCATTCTCAAATTTATACTTTTATGATATATTCATTCTCTTCCCCTCATTCAATGAGAATTTTTCAAAGTACACTTTCTAAGCTTTGTTTTGTGTTATTAGTTATGTTTTCTTTTTCTTTATTTTATTCTACGGTGTATGCTCAAAAAAATACGACTAAAATAAGTGATGAAGAAAAACAAAAAGCTAGAGATAAAGCTGCTGAAGTTATTATTAAGAAAAATTTAATGGAGTTTGCAGATGCCTATTCTAAATTAGGCGACACTAAAGATGTAAAAGCTGTAATGACACACATGGCAAAAGATGTTACTTCTACACTTGTTACTTTTAATATTTCTGATAGAGGTTCGGTTTTGAATAGCGACTACGAAGGTTTTTTAAGTTATTTGACCAAAATTACACGTACAGATGGTCTTAAAATAAACTATTCTGTAAAAGAGATTTTAAAAAACGAGGTAAAGGGAGTTATTGGAGTAATTGTCTATGTAGTAGAATATGCAATTACAAAAGATAAAGAAGTTTGGTCAAAAGGAACTGAAACAGTTTCGATGGTTTTTAGAAATGAAAAACAAACTAGCGATTGGAAAATTGCTCATTATTCCGTTATCGGAACAGAAGATGAGCGTATAAAAGGAGTTTGTTCTTGCGAACTTTATAAATCTAGTACAGGTACAAACTCAGGTAATTATCTAGTAAAAACGATAGTTCCGAGTGGAAAAAATTACTCTACTTCAGTAAGTAACTTTGAATTTTTATATGAAAATCAAGGAGGACAAGGAGGAGAACGTACTGTCAGAGTAGCTGATAATGTCTACAAATGGACACAAACAGGCGATATCTTCAAACAAAATGAAGATGGAACACAAGGAGAATTAGTAGCAAAATCACATCCTAACGATGAAGTGTTAGCCATCATGTCTATTCTTAAAAATGATGTTTATTCAGAAAACTGTACAAATATTAATTTGAAAAGATAAATTTTAGACTATTAAATATATAAAAATAAAAAAGTATTTTCTATTCTTTTAGAAAATACTTTTTTATTGAATTGTATTTTTTATAATTATATTTTTATAGTTTTCCTGTTGCATCATAAACTATATATCCCACTATTTCGTGAATAATTCTTCCCCACTTTGCCATAGCATCTTCTGTCGGAATCAAACTAAAAATAGTAAGTGTATTTTTTCGCTCAGTAGCCAAAAAATCAGTTGAAAATCCATCTACTTTTAACCCTACTTCCTCAAAACAGCCCAAAGAACGCCTCAAATGAAAAGCTGAAGTAATTACTAAAATCTGATTCTGATTAGAACTGAATTGAATATTTAACTCTTTATTATTTTTTTGTATGAAATTAGCTGAGAATTGTGCATTTTCATACGTGTTTTTTGATTTTGGTTCTATCAAAATATCCTCCTCTTTGATACACATATCTTTGAGCATATCTTTGTATTTGTAGGTTCGTTTTGGGAGTTTTTCTTCTCCAGTTGTGATATTTATTTCTTCAGACATTCCTGCAATCAATATTTTTTTGATTTTACCTTCTTTATACAAACGAACTGCTTGCAAAAGCCTGTCAATTCCTTGAGAGGCATAAATTCTGTCTTTTGGTTCTTTTCCTGCATTGCTCATTCCTGTCAAGACAATTCCTATTTCATAACTTTTGACTTCTTTCATCGGAGTTGGAGGAATTTCCCAAAGCAAATACATTTCATTAGCCAAAAATGGATTTGTGAAAAGTAAAAACAAAAGAACTCCTGTTTTAAGCGATTTGGCTCGCCATTTTTTGGAAAAAACAGCAATCAATAACAAAAGAATAATCCAAGTAATGGGCATCAGAAAATAAAATAGCGTTTTGGATAGGAAGAAAAACATAGTATTCTATGAAATTAGTGAGAGAATAGAAAAATATAAATACGAAAATCGTAAAAAAGGCTTATTTTGTTGTACCGTACCCTACTATTTTTTAAAACCTCATTCGTATATTTGTAAAAATGTTATATTACCAAATAAAATAAGGCAGTACCCTGAAACCTCGTTGAT
>PFKD01000075.1:5334-7702 GCA_002784125.1 Flexibacter sp. CG_4_10_14_3_um_filter_32_15 | reverse complement strand
AATATAAATTAAACTGCTCATTATCAAGTACTTAAAAAATGGTAGGGTAGAGTACCTTTTATTGTAGCAACTTGTGAATAACAATTTAGTGAAACTAGAAAAAAGATGGATAGAGTAATTAATTTTTTCATATCTGTTTAATTCGTAAAATCTGGGTTCTATAAAATTCATATCTGTTCAATCAGTAAAATCAGCGTTCCAAAAGAACATAAAATTACAATCTCTGCATCAAAACTTCTACTTGTTCTCTTTTCCAACTTGTAAAATCGCCAGCCAAAATATGCTTTCTAGCTTCTCCAACCAAATAAAGATAAAAAGCTAAATTATGTGTAGAGGCAATATAAGCTCCCAAAAGTTCATTGGCTTTATTCAAATGTCTTAGATACGATTTTGAATACGTGTTGCTGACATGACAATCCAAACCTTCGTCCAAAACGCTAAAATCTTTTTCCCACTTCTTATTTTTGATATTTATAACTCCTTTTGTGGTAAAAAGCATTCCATTACGTGCATTTCTAGTTGGCATTACACAATCAAACATATCTACACCTAGCGCAATTCCTTCCAAAATATTAGCAGGCGTTCCTACTCCCATCAAATAACGAGGTTTGTCTTTTGGCAAAATATCACAAACAAGCTCAGTAAATTCATACATTTTTTCTGCTGGTTCGCCTACCGAAAGTCCACCGATTGCATTTCCATCTCGGTTTTGTTCGGCTATAAATTCGGCAGAAGCTTTACGCAAATCTTTGTACGTACTTCCCTGTACGATAGGGAAAAGAGTTTGTTCGTATCCATATTTTCCCTCTGTAGAATCAAAACGATTGATACAACGTGTCAGCCAGCGATGTGTCATTTCCATTGATTTTTTTGCATATTCATAATCAGAAGGATAAGGAGGACATTCATCAAAAGCCATAATAATATCTGCACCGATACTGCGCTGAATATCCATTACATATTCAGGTGTAAAATTGAGTTTTGAGCCGTCTATATGCGAACTAAAAATTACGCCTTCTTCCTTTATTTTACGAATTTGTCCCAAAGAATACACTTGATAACCACCACTATCTGTCAAAATAGGTCTGTCCCAGTTCATAAATTTATGCAATCCACCTGCTGCTTCCAACACTTCTGTATTCGGACGTAAATACAAATGATAGGTATTTCCTAAAATAATTTGTGCCTTTACTTGGTCTTTTAATGCTTCTGGTGGAACGCCTTTTACAGTTCCTAATGTTCCAACAGGCATAAAAATAGGTGTTTGGATTTGTCCGTGTGCTGTTGTGATTGTTCCTGCTCGTGCAGAGGTTTCTTTGTCGGTGGTATGGAGTTCGAATTTCATTGAATCTAGCTTATATAAATCTGATAGAAAAGTCTTTTTGTTTTTTAGTCGTGCAAGTTCGGTAAAAATCAAGTTTGTATCAAATTGTATTTTACTGAATCTGTATATTATCTGTTTTTTATAAACTAGACCTTTATAATTTGAAATTATACCTTAATTTTGTGTTAATAATCAATATTCAACAAATTTTAATTTCAAAAAAATGGATTTTTTACCACCCGAATTATTACCAGCATTAGAAAACTATGCCTTGAACCATTCTCAAGACGAATTGCCTGTTTTGAAAGAGCTTGACAGACAAACGCATTTGAGAGCAAACAAACCTCGTATGCTTTCTGGACACCTTCAAGGAAATTTTTTGCAACTCATCTCAAGATTAATGCAACCAAAACGCATTCTTGAAATTGGAACTTATACAGGATATTCAGCCATTTGTTTGGCGCAAGGATTACAAGAAAATGGAGTTTTGCATACCATTGACAACAACGCAGAACAAGAAAGTATTGTAAAAGAATTTATCAAAAAAGCAGGTTTGGAAGACAAAATTAAACTTCATTTGGGAAATGCTGCTGATAGTATTCCGACTATTTTAACTGAGAAGGAAGAATGGGATATGGTTTTTATCGATGCCGATAAGTCAAATTATAGTCTTTATTATGATTTAGTCTTTGATAAAGTCAGAAAAGGAGGAATTATAATCGCTGATAATGTGCTTTGGAGTGGAAAAGTCTTGAAAGATGATTCAGAACTAAAGAAAAACGATAAAGACACACGAGCATTAATAGAATTTAATCAAAAAAATTATCAAGACAATCGTACTTTTAGTATGCTTTTGCCTTTGCGTGATGGACTGATGATGGCTATAAAGGAGTAAAAATAAATTCAACATTTTCAAGACAATTTACGCACTAGGTAATACCAACTACTGAAATTATTTTTTCACTAACTTACTCTATGCCTACTCAAATTCCTACCAAAACGATTTGTCTTAATTGTAATTATGAAGTCAAAACAGAAAATAAA